>JAGDAE010000228.1 GCA_017959645.1 Kiritimatiellia bacterium | reverse complement strand
GCTGTCGCCGTACGCCCCCTCGCGGTCGTCGCGGCAGTCGAGGATGTTTACGACGGCGCCGCGTCCAAAGTCGCGTCCGGCCATCATGACGGTCAGTTTCTTCGCCGATTCGAGATTCACTGCGGCGATCTTCTGCGCTTCGCCGGCGAAAAGCGCGGCATTGTTCACCAGCGCGTCCGGAACACCTCCGCCCAAGAGCGCCGACGCCGCCGCGAAAAGCCGCGCCGCCCCCGATGGCTCGGAAAGATCTGCTACGATATCCGCGCCGGCGCCGGCGCGGTGCGACGAAGTTATCACCCGCCAGCCGGCGGAACGCAGCCGCCCGGCGATCGCAAGACCGATTCTGACGGTACCTCCGGTTATGAGCACGCTCTTCATATCGCCGCCGCCGCGAGCATCCCCAGCGCGTGAACTACCGCCTGCTCGCGCACGCGGTCGCGGTCGCCCGCGAAAATCGCCTTCTCGCTGCGTGTGCCGGCGGCGGAAACGAGCCCGAACCACACCAGCCCGACCGGCTTTTCGCCGCTGCCGCCACCGGGTCCGGCGATTCCGGTTACGCTTACCGCGATGTCCGCGCCGGTAAGGCGACGCACTCCGGCGGCCATCGCTTCGGCCGTCTGCGCCGACACTGCGCCGTATTCCTCCAGTATCTTCGCGTCGACCCCGAGAATGTCGCGTTTGGCCGAATTCGCGTACGATACCACTCCTCCGAGATACGCCGCGCTCGAACCGGGCACGGACGTTATCGCGGCGCCGACGCCGCCGCCCGTGCAGCTCTCGGCCGTCGCGCACGTGAGCCCGCGCGCCGTGAAAAGCTCGATCAGATTTTTCGCCTGTGCCGTCATTTCGCCATGCCCTCCCATATTCTTTTCGCCTGCCTCGCCACCGCTTCGGAAGGATCGATCACCTCCGCGCGGCCGGCGGCGATCTTCTCGATCGTCCCCTTCAGATGCGGAAAGTGCGTGCAGCCGAGAACGATCCTGTCCGCCCCCGCCTCCAGCAGCGGCTCGATCCTCGCGCGGACTGCCGCTTCGGCCTCTGCGCCCTCCGTCTCGCCGCGTTCGACGAGATCCACGAACTCGTCCGCCGTCGCCGCGATCACCCTGACGCCCTTCGCGCACCGTTCGCGGGTCTCGTTGTAGAGCCGACCCGAAAACGTGCCTGCGGTCGCCAGAACGGCAATCACCCCCGTCTTCGACCGGAGCGCCGCCGGCTTCACCGCAGGCTCCACGCCGACGAACGGAACGCCGGCGTATTTAGCGCGCAGCCAGTCGATCGCCGCCGCCGTCGCGGTGTTGCACGCGACGACGACCATTCCGCACCCGCGCGCCAGCAGCCGGCGCACGCACGCGTCGGAGAGCCGGCGAATCTCGCCGGGCGGACGGTTGCCGTACGGACAGTGCCGACTGTCGGCGATATACTCCGTCTGCGCCTGCGGGCACAGGCGCCGGAACGCGTCGAGGATGCACAGCCCTCCTCGGCCGGAATCGAAAAAGCCTACTTTCACAACTCGCTATTATAGCAAATTTCCGCTCGCCCGTACGGAGGAGAATTTGATATAATTGTCCCATGCGTTATGCGATAATATCCGATCTGCACGCCAACATCGTCGCGCTCGACGCGGTCTTGAAGGACGCGGAGTCGCAGGGAGTGCAAGCGGTCGTGTGCCTCGGCGACGTCGTCGGCTACGGTCCGGAGCCGCGCTCGACCTTGCGCAGAATCAACCGCGTCGCGGTCGAAACGCTCGCCGGCAACCACGACGACGCCGTGACCGGGCGCGCCGGCGCGGACGATTTCATCGGGCTTGCGGCGGACGCGGTCAAACGCCACCGCGCCGCGCTCGATCCCGAAGAACTGCTGTGGCTCAAATCGCGCGCGTACACCTCGTGCGCCATCGAAGGAGCAATCGCCGCGCACGGAGATTTCACCAACCCGGCGGCTTTCAACTACATCGAGACCGAAGAACAGGCGAAGGCGAATTTCGACTGCACCGACGCCCAGTTGATGTTCGTCGGCCACACCCACGTACCGTGCATCTTCCTCGTCGGCGGCAGCGGAAGAGTCTACAAGACCGGCCCGCAGGATTTCACGCTGGAAGACGGGAAGCGCTATATCGTCAATCCCGGCTCGGTCGGCTACCCGAGAGAGGCGGACGGGAAATGCATGTCGTCGTACGTGATCTGGGATTCCGTCGAGCGCACGGTGTGCTTCCGTTTCATCGCATTCTCGGTCGCCAGCGTGATGCAGCGCGGTTTCGAGAGCCGTTGGCGGCGGATGCGTTGGCCGGTGCTGTCGGCGCTGGCGCTGGCGGCTCTTGCGGCTGCGGCGGCCATGTTCGCGATGCGTAACCAGGATGACGAAGTCGTGATTTCGCAAAAAGAAGTGCTTCTGAGCCAGGCTTTCCCGTATGCAGCGGCCAATCTCGAACTCGAGAAGGACTCCCCTGCCGCCCTGCTCGACATTTCGTACCGGAACTGGAATGGTAGGCTGCAACCAGCAAAGGCAATTACCGTGCGCAAAAGCCACAGTGGCAGATATCCGCCTCCGGCGAAGACCGCAGAGGTCGAAGCGGTCGTGTTCGCGCTCAAGCCGTTCGAACGCGGCAAGATGCCGAAAATCAAAACCTTCTCCCCGCAGCCGTCGGAAAAAAAGCCATCGAAATAAAAAAACAGATCCGGGGTCGATTGTCCCCGGATCCGCTTTTTCGGCGAAAGCCGCAGATCTTTACTTGATCTCGACTTCGGCGCCGGCCTTCTTGAGCTGCTCGGCGATCTTGTCGGCGTCTTCCTTGGAAGCGCCCTCCTTGACCGTCTTCGGCGCGCCGTCGACCATGTCCTTGGCGTACTTGAGGCCGAGACCGGTGATCGCGCGGATCTCCTTGATGACGGCGATCTTGTTCGCGCCCGCCGCCTTGAGGATGACGTCGAACTCGGTCTTCTCTTCGGCGGGAGCCGCACCGGCGGCCGGGCCCGCGACGGCGACGGCGGCGGCGGCGGATACGCCCCACGCCTCTTCGAGCGCCTTGACGAGTTCGTT
>JAGDAE010000227.1 GCA_017959645.1 Kiritimatiellia bacterium | reverse complement strand
CGGCCTGCTCGTTCGGGCACCTTCCGTTCTTCGCGCTCGCGCGGCGCTCGCGGATCATCGGCAATCTGGCGCGGCTGGCGGAGGTTTCGGGCTTTCCTCCCGGCGAATGGATCGCGGCCGTCCGGGCCAGCATGGCGGAACGGCTGCGCAAGCGGAGGCGTTTCGGCGTCGGCAGATGGATGCGCTTCTACGGCGAACTGGAAAGGGGGATCTCCGGGCGATGAAAGGGTTCGGTCCGGTGATCGCCTATGTCGCGCTGTTCGCGTACTTGCCGCTGCTGTTCGTGACGGCGAAGACCGCGAGCCGCCGCAAGCTGCGCGACCTTACGTTCGTGCGCTCGCTCGCCAAGGATTATCTGCGCACTCTGCCGATATGCGCTATCGTGCTGTTGCCGCTCTTCGCTTTCCCGGCGGCCGCCAGGGCGTACACGGTCGCCTTGCATCTCGTTTTCGCGATCCCGCTCGCGCTCGAGCTGGGCCACATCCATATGTTCAAGACCCGCGTCGGACTCAATACGTTCTATTCGCTGTTCGTATCGAACGTCCGCGAGACGCGGGAATTCTTCTCCCAGAACATCAGCGTAGCCCAGCGGGCGCTCATTCTCGCGGTATGGTTCGCGCCGCCTGTCGCGCTTGCGCTGTTTCTGCCGGTCCCGGAATGGACGTCGCGCGTCTTGCAGTCCGTCGTCTGCCTGGTTTCGGTCGCCGTGGCGCTACCGTTTTTCCTGAATTTCCGAAAGCGCCCGGAAAAGCGCAAAGACGGCTATATCCTGAACCCGTACTCGAATCTGATCTGCAGCTACGTGCGGTTCAGGGCGCAGTACCGCAAGCTGCAGGACATGATTTCGCGCCGTTCGGCGCCGCCGTTCGAGGGAATCGTCTCGCGCCTCGGAGCGGACGAGAGGCAGACGTACGTCATCGTCATCGGCGAAAGTTCGAATTCCATGCATCACCACTACTGCGGGTATGCGAGGGACACCAACGAATTCACCGACCGGCTCGGGGACGAGATGCGGCGTTTCGCCGGCGTGCGCTCGCCGTTTTCGCAGACGATCCCGGCGCTCGAGAAGACGATAACCTTCGCCGATCTCGACCATCCCGATCTGGTGTGGACGAAGGGGTCGATCGTGGACTATTTCCGCGACGCCGGCTTCCGCACGTACTGGATCTCGAACCAGTACGCGCTGGACGATACTGCCATCACCGCCATGACCGCCCACGCCGATTGCAGCAAATGCTGCAATTTCAGCGGCATGAAACGGTTCGAGAAGGCCGGTCTCGACGGCGATCTGCTGCCCGAGCTCGCCGGGGCGCTGAAAGAGGACTTCCGGAAGAAGGCGATCTTCCTGCATCTGATAGGGTCGCATTCCGCCTACGTCAACCGCTATCCCGACGAGTTCCGGCATTTTTCCGGGCAGGCCCCGGGCAAGAACCTGCCGCCGGCGGCGGCGCAGATACTGAATTCATACGACGATTCGATACGCTACACCGACTGGCTGATCGCCGAGTTTGCGAGGCTCCTGCGCGAATCTGGCGGAGCTTCGTACCTTCTGTATTTCTCCGATCACGGCGAAGACATCTACGATTCGCGCGACGACAGGATAATGGGCCACAGCCAGCTCGCGAACCTGCCGATGACCTCGGTTCCGCTGATGCTCTGGCTTTCGCCGCGGCTGCGGGAACTGCGGCCGGACATAATGCGCCGGCCCGCCGCGGGGAAATACGGTCTGCAGGATCTCATCCACACGATAATCGACATCTCGTCCCTTTCGAGTCCCGATTTCGTGCCTTCGAAAAGCATTCTCGGCGCGGAGTGATATGGAAAACGTCAACATACTGTGTCTGAAATGGGGCAGGCGCTACGGTGCCGAATACGTCAACCGCCTGTACCGCGGCGTGAAGGCGAACCTGCGCCGTCCGTTCCGTTTCGTCTGCGTTACCGACGATCCTTCCGGGCTCGACGCCGGGGTCGACGCGCAGCCGTTCCCCCCGCCCCCGCCAGGATGGAAGCCGAACGCCAGATACAAACGCTGGCCGTCGATATACGTCAAGCTGCTGGTGTTCCGGAACGGGTTCGCGGGTCTTGAGGGCCCGACGCTGTTTCTCGACATCGACCAGATAATCACCGGCGGCCTCGATTGCTTCTTCGATTTCAGGCCGGGCGAGTTCTGCATAATCAGGAACTGGATAGAGTTGCGCAAGCGCATTTTCCGCGGCTTGCCGAAGATAGGCAATTCGAGCTGCTTCAGGTTCGACGCCGGCGAGAAGTCCGATTACGTCTACCGCAGGTTCCTGTCCGAGATCGAGGACGCGATAGACCCGTCGAAATATCCGACCGAGCAGGCGTACATGACCCATGCCGTCGGGCTGGACCGTGTGAACTGGTGGCCGTCCGGCTACGTCAGCTCCTTCAAGCGTTCGTGCGCGAGGGTGTTCCCGCTTAACCTTTTTCTCGCTCCGCGCCGCCCGAAACGCGCGCGGATTCTGTGTTTCCACGGCAAGCCCGACCCCGCCGACGCCATAAACGGATACCGTGGAAAGCATCTCAACACCTGGGTGCTTCCGTGCGAATGGGTCAGGAAATTGTGGGAGGCGTAGCCGAAATATGATATACTGTTGCAAATGACCGAAAAAGAGTCAGAGTTTCTGGACCGTATCGCATCCGTCCTCGAAGTGCCGTCGGCGACGCGCGAAACCGAGCTGCGCTCGGCCCCGTACTGGAGTTCGCTTACCGCGTACGCGCTGATCGTGACGCGGGAGCAGCGCATCGACAGACAAAACTTCACCGAAGACTGGCTTCTCTATTTGAATCGCGACGATGATGTAGATTATTGCGAGGAGCCGG
>JAGDAE010000023.1 GCA_017959645.1 Kiritimatiellia bacterium | reverse complement strand
GGGGCGCGCGGACGGGCCGCGGCGAGCGCGCGGGCAGGGAGCGGAGGCGGCCGAAGCCGGTGCTCGATCTCGCGTCCGCCGACGAGGACGAAGACGAATACACGCCGCAGGAGCGGCTGCTCGCTGACCGCATTGAGAAGGCGCTGGACGAAGAGTCTCTCGACGACGCGATAGGGTGCGCCGACGAGGCGCTTCGCTGCGCCAACGCGGAGATACGCCAGTCGATGGTCGACACGCTGGGGTGGTTCGGCCCGAGGGCGCTGCCGGAGCTGACGCCGTTTCTGGCGGACGCGGACGAGGACGTTCGCGAGAGCGCGATGAACGAGTGGTCGATGGCGGTTTCGCAGATCGAGGACGAGGCGGAGCGGATCAGAACCGTGGAGCTGGCGATGCAGGTTCTCGACGACGAGGACGCGCTCGAGGACATATCCGGCGAATACATAGGCATCGACGAGAGGCTGGCGGTAGAGTCGATAATCAGGATCGTCGAGGCCGGGCGCTCGGCGCAGGGGGTCGAGAAGGCGAAGGAGACGTACGAGTTCGTGACCGGCGACGAATGGACGGATGTCGCCGAAGCGGAGCGCTGGATCGCCGAGGAGTACGAGCCGCCCGAATCGGAGGAGCCGGCGGAAGAAGCGGAAGACGTGGAGGTCTGGGAGGGGGAGTGAACGAGTACCGCAAGGAATTCTTCGACCGCGACTACACGGCGGCGGAGGCGTACGGCAGGGTGTGGAAATACGCCCGCCGCTACCGTCTGCGGATCGCGGTCGGCATCGTGTGCGGAATTCTGACGGCGGGCACGCTGGTGCCGTTCTTCCAGATGATACAGCCGACGCTCGCGAAGGTGGAAGCGCCGAAGAGCGCCGAGCGCGCCGAGACCGGGGCGCGGCTGGACGGCCAAGCGGGGAAGCTCGAGAAGAAGTACGGCAAGATCTCGGAGATCGCGTCCGGGCTCGGCATCGAGATGCAGGACGAAGACGACGCGCTCGGGCTGCCGCTGCTGTTCGCGATACTGGTCGTCGTGCCGGCGGTCGCGCTCGCGAGGTGCGCGCTGGTGTTCCTCAACCACTACTGCCTGGCGTGGGCGGGGATGAAGACGGTAAAGGACATTCGCTGCGACCTTCTCAGGCACGTGCAGGCCCAGTCGATGCAGTTCCACGGGCGCATCGACGTAGGCCAGCTGATGTCGAGATGCACCGGCGACCCGCAGCACGTGCAGCAGATAATACAGCACGTCCTTCAGGAGCTGGCGCAGGCGCCGTTCGAGATCGCGGTCTCGGTCGGGTTCATAATCTGGAGCGCGGTGTCGAACCGGATGCTGCCGACGCTAGGGATAATCGTGATCGGCTTTCCGCTGTTCATGGTGCCGGTGGTGACGCTTTCGCGCAGGATACGCAAGTGGTCGCGCAAGGCGCTGGAGCGGCTGTCGCTCGTCGGCAGCAGGATACACGAGATCCTGACCTGCATCCGCGTGGTGAAGGCGTACGACACCGGGGAGTTCGAGAACCGCAAGTACGAGGCGGCGAACGCGTCCACGCTGAAGGCGACGCTGAGGGCGCTGAGGTGGGGGCTGCTGGTGGGGCCGGCGGTGGAGACGGTCGGGATACTTCTGATTTGCGCGTTCGTGGTGTGGTGCTTCTTCACCGGGGTGAAGCTGTCGACGATAATCCCGATGCTGGCGCCGCTGCTGATAATCTACAAGCCGCTCAAGCAGCTGTCGAAGCTGCAGGTGCAGATCGAGCAGGGGCGGGCGGCGCTGGCGCGGATATGGAGCGTTATGGACGTCGAGATGGAGCTTCCCGAGCGCGAGGGGGCGGCGGCCAAGACGTCGTTCGACGGCAAGGTGGTCTTCGACGACGTGTGCTTCAGGTACGACACGGCCGAGCGCGACGCGGTAAGCCACGCGTCGTTCGAGATCGGGCGCGGGCAGATGGTCGCGGTCGTCGGCGGGACGGGGTCGGGCAAGACGACGATGTCGGGGCTGCTGGCGAGGTTCTACGATCCAGGCAGCGGCTCGGTCAAGATGGACGGCATCGACCTCAGAGACATGCGCATCGCCGATCTCAGGCGGCTGGTCGGGTCGGTTCAGCAGGAGACGCTGCTTTTCAACGACACGATCGAAGCGAACATAAGCTACGGCTCGCCGGACGCCACGCACGAAGAAATCGTGGCGGCGGCGAAACTGGCGAATGCGCACGAATTCATCATGTCGCAGCCGGGCGGGTATTCGCGCACGGTCGGCGAGAAGGGGTTCGCGCTTTCGGGTGGCGAGCGCCAGCGCATCGCGATCGCCAGGGCGATTCTGCGCAACCCGCCGATACTGATACTCGACGAAGCCACCAGCGCGCTGGACACGGTTACCGAGCGGCTGGTTCAGGACGCGCTTTCGAATCTGATGAAGAACCGCACGGTTTTCGCGATCGCACACCGGCTTTCGACGATACGCGACGCCGATCTGATCCTCGTCATGCGCGACGGCGAAATCGTGGAGAGGGGCACGCACGAGAGGCTGTACGCCGCCGGCGGCGTCTACCGCAAACTGTGCGACATGCAGAAGACCGATTGAAAAACCAAAAAGGAGAAAAGAAATGACGGTAAAAGGATATGCGAAGTTCCTGCTGATCATGGCGGGTCTCGGGGGGCTTCTGTACGGCGTGGACGTAGGCGTCATCGCGGCGGCGCTGCCGTACATCGAGCGGACGTCGACGTTCAGCCAGATCGAGATCGGGTGGATCGTCGGCATGGCGCTGTGGGGGTCGCTGCCGTCTTCGATGGTCGCGGGGCTGCTGGCGGAGTGGTTCGGGCGCAAGAAGATGATCGTCGCCTCGGCGCTGCTGTTTCTGGTGTCGATTCCGGTGATCTGCGCGTCGGGCTTCTTCGAGGGCGGCAACTTCTGGATGATGGTCGGCGGCCGCGCGATGCAGGGGGCTGCGGCGGGTCTCTTCGGAGTCATCGTGCCGATGTACCTCGCCGAGTGCCTCGACGCCGACTCGCGCGGCAAGGGCACGGGAATGTTCCAGCTCCTCTTGACGATCGGCCTCGTCTTCGTCGCGGTCGTCGGATTCGCCGTCACCTACTTCGCCGGCGACGCCAAGAACGCGGTCGACGCGATGGCGGCCGAACACGGCGTCGAAGCGGGCGCGGCGACGTTCGAGATGATCAAGGGGTGGTTCGATCCGGCGCAGATCGGCTCCTGGGTGCGCGCGTGGCAGATGATCTTCCTCATCTCCTGCATCCCCGGCATAATCCTCTTCATCGGAGCGTTCCGGCTCAAGGAATCCTCGCGCTGGCTGTACCGCAAGGGACGCAGGGAAGAGGCGCTCGCTTCGCTTGCGGCGAACAACGGCGAGGAGAAGGCTAAGGAGATTCTCGCCGACATGGTCGCGGCGGACGAGGCCGCGGCGGCCGAGAAGGCGAAGAGCGCGGCGGCGACGGATTCGCTCTTCCAGCGCAAGTACGTCATCCCGTTCGTCCTCGCGGTCGCGATTCTCGCGCTCAACCAGACGACCGGAATCAACTCGGTGCTCAACTACACGGTGACGATCTTCCAGAAGACCGGCATGCAGGGAGCGTTCGCGAACCTCTCGGACGTCGCGATCAAGATCGTGAACTGCGTGATGACGGTCGTCGCGTGCACGCTGGTGGACAAGAAGGGGCGCAAGTTCCTCTTGAAGCTCGGCACCTCTGGCATCGTCGTCGGGCTCTGCGGCGTCGGCATGGTGTTTCTCGCGATCTCGAAGGGCTGGGTGGCCGCGTCGATGACGACGGGCGTCATCGCGACGCTGTTCTTCTTCCTCTTTATCGCCTCGTTCGGCGTCGGGCCGGGAGTATGCGTATGGCTCGCTCTCACCGAGCTCATGCCCACGCGAATCCGCGCCGTCGGAATGTCGATCGCGATGATCATCAACCAGGGCGTCTCGGCCGGGATCGCGACGGTGTTCCCGAAGTGGTGCGCCGCGACGAACGACAACGGGTCGGTGTTCTTCGTGCTCGCCGGCTTCACGGTTCTCTACTTCATCACGGCGGCGTTCTTCCTGCCCGAGACCAAGGGCAGGACGCTCGAGGAAGTCGAGCAGTATTTCACAACCGGAAAGATGCCCGAGAAGAAGTGAAATTCCGCTTTCTGGGAACGGGTACGTCGGTCGGGGTTCCGCAGATAGGGTGCGGATGCCCGACCTGCGTCTCGCCCGACCCCAGAGACCGGCGCCGGAGATGCGGAGCCTACGTCGACGCCGCTTCCGCCTCGTTCCTGATCGACACGCCGCCCGAGCTTCGGCTCGCCTGCGTGGAATACGCGATCTCGAAAGTCGACGCCGTCGTGCTGACCCACGCGCACATGGACCATGTCGCCGGGTTCGACGACGTGCGGCGGTTCAACACGATCAACGGAACCGTGGTGAAGTGCGATCCGTCCGAGCCGGGCGCGAACGGCCGCACTTCGCGAATCGTCGGCAAGCCGCTGCCGTGCTACGCGTCGAAAGAGACCGAGGAGCAGATGCACCGTATCTTCCCCTACATCAGCGACAAGGGCGGCGAAAACGGACTGTTCCGTCCGCAGATACTGTTCGACAACGCCGATTCCTTCTCGATCGGAGACGTCCGCGTCGAGCGGCTGAAGGTCGAACACGGCTTTCCCTGCTGCGGATATCTGATCGGGGGGCGGCTGGCGTATATTCCCGACATGCATTCGATGCCGGACGAGACGTACGGGAAGATCGCCGGGGTGGACACGCTGGTGATAAACTGCCTGCGCGTGCGGCCGCACCCGACGCACCAGAATCTCGAATCGATGTTGGCGGCGGCCGGCAGGATAGGTCCGCGGCGGGCGTATATCGTCCATATGTGCCACGATCTGACGCATGCGCAATGGGCCGAAAGGCTCGCCGGCACGAACGTGGAACCGGCCTGGGACGGATTGGAGATCGAAGCATGAAGACCGCAAAAACGATAGCCGCGGCGATTTTCGCGGCGACGCTGCCGGCGCTGGCGGACATCAGCGAAATCAGCGTGAACATGACGTTCGACTCGATCGAATACGTATCCGGCGAGCGCGTGCGCGCCGTCATCGACGTCAAAAACGCCTCGCCCGGCAAGATCAGCGTCGGGTATTCGAATTCCGAAGATTCGCTGATCGTGGAGGTTTTCCGGTCCGGCGACATGCACCAGCTCGAGCGCAACGACCGCGGCGCGCCGTTCGTCGCCGAGTTCATGGTAAAGCCGAACGAGGGGCAGAAGCTTGAGACGTTCGTCGGCGACCACTACGCGGCAAGGGAGCCGCGGCGCTATCTGGCGCGGCCGGTGCTGATACACGACGGGATGCGCTACGAGGGGCAGCTGAGGGCGTTCGACGTCGTGCCCGGACTCAAGGTCGCGAGCGCGCTCCAGATGTTCTCCAACCGCGAGGGATTGAGGCGGGAGTTTTCGCTGCTGTCGTGGAACCGCAAATCGGTGGAGCATCTGTTCCTCGCCGCCTCCGATTCCGGAACGTCGGAGCGCGAATGGGTGACGACCGACCTGGGCACGAGTCTCAGGATAGCGCAGCCGACGATAACGATTCTGCCGTCCGGCGAGGTCATCGTTCTGCACCGGTGCGACCGCGACTATTTCATGCGCACGGAATTCTGGAGCCTTCCCGACGCGCTGGAGTTTCAGAGCCGCGAGTTGCTGCAGGATCCCGAAATCGCGGGCGCCGAGCGGGTGCGCGAGCTGTACCGCGATTCGGGCGGGGTGAAGGCGAAGCACAATCCGTGGTGGAAGTTCTGGTAGCATGCATATTCTGGGCATAGAGACGAGCTGCGACGAGACGGCGGCGGCGATAGTCGCCGACGGGCGCACGGTCGTGTCGAACGTGGTGTACACGCAGATTCCTCTGCACAGGCAATACGGCGGCGTCGTGCCCGAGATAGCGTCGCGCGCCCACGTCGAGAAGATTCCGCAAGTGGTCAAGGACGCGCTGACGAGGCCGGTCGACGCGGTTGCGGTCACGTATGGGCCCGGGCTTTCGCCGGCCCTGATCGTCGGGCTAAACGCGGCCAAGGGGCTCGCGAAGGCGCTCGGCGTTCCGCTTTTCGGGATCAACCACATCGAGGCGCATCTGCACACGCCGTTTCTGCGTGACGCCGGCGACGAAGGCGAGGCGGTGCCGATCGAAGAGTCGATGCCGGCGCTCGGGCTTGCGGTGTCGGGCGGGCACACCAACTGGATCGACATGCCCGAATACGGCGTCTACGAGACGGTCGGCCAGACGCTGGACGACGCGGCCGGCGAGGCGTTCGACAAGGCGGCGAAGCTGCTCGGGCTGGGCTATCCCGGCGGACCGGTCATCGACAGGATCGCGAGGGAATACGGCCACGGCGATCTCATGCCGTTTCCGAGAGGGCGGCCGCGCGAAGGGGTGAGCGCGCTCGCCGGACTCGACGCGGAGCTTTGCGTATCGTTTTCGGGGCTCAAGACATCGCTTCTGAGATACGTGCAGAAACGCGGCGGCGCGGAGGCGCTCGCGGCGTCTGGCGATCTGCCGAAGACCGTGGCTTCCTACCAGGAGGCGATAGTGCAGTCGGTGGCCGACCGCACGATGCGGGCGCTGAAACGCCGTGACTACCGCTCGCTCATCGTCGGCGGCGGGGTCTCGCTCAACAGCAGGATGCGCGAGGTGCTGTCCGAAACCTGCGCCCGGGCCGGAGTCAGGATTCTTCTGGCGAAACCGAAGTATTGCGGCGACAACGGCGCGATGATAGCCGCTCTCGCATATTACCGGCGGAATGTCGACGCTTCGCTCATCGACGTTTCGCCGTCATTGGAGGTAGGGTGAAAATGAAAACGATTGTTGCCTTTTCTGCGCTTTTCGCAGCCGCGGCCGGGTTTGCCGATCCTGTCGGGGCGGGAGATTTCGAAGTCGAGCTTCCGCGCAAGACGGGCGGCGAAATCCTTCTCGCCGAAGACTTCGGGGTGTCGCCCGGCAACGACTTCAACGGCGCCGCGCTTTCGGCGGCGTTCAGGGCGGCGAAGGAACGCGGCGCGAGCGTGCTCAGGGTTGAGCCGGGAGTGTACCGGTGCTTCGACGACGCCGGAGTCGTCGCCGAGGGGTTGAAAGACTTCACCTTCGACGGAGGGGATGCGTTGTTCGTTTTCCGCCGTCCGAGCGGGGTCGGGACCGAGGCGAACTTCATCATCCGCGACTGCGACCATGCGGTGTTCCGCCGGTTCAAGATGGACTGGGACTGGGAGAACGATCCGCTCGCATCGATCGGAACGGTTGTCGGCAAGCACGTCGACGAGCGCGACAACGAATCCTACTTCGACGTGAAATTCGACCGCGTCCCGCCGTGCTATCCGAATCCGGTGCCGATCCAGACCATGACGACGGTCGACAGCGAGCGCCGGCATCTCATCGGCACGCGTCCGAACCGGATGCTGTTCGGGCTGTACGAGGGGCATTTCGGCACGAAGAACGAATGGGTCGGCGAGGACGTCTTGAGAATCTGGCCGCAGGTGCATCCCGGCGAGGGGTTCGCCGTCGTGCCCGGATGCGAATGGGCGTACAATGCTCCGTGGAATCACTGGACGGTGTTCGACATCGAGGTCGGCGCGTCTTACCGCATGCTCCACTACTACTACGGCAAGGGCGGGATACATCTGACCTCCAATCAGCATCTCACCCTGCGCGACATCGAGGTCTGGAGCTGCAGAGGGTTCGGGCTCGGCGTCGACGGAGCGCAGAAATTCTGGCGGGTCGAGAACTTCACGCTTTGCCCGCCGCCCGACAAGGTGTCGTCGCGCCTTACCAGCTCGACGGCCGACGGCCACCATGTAATCCGTTCGTTCGGCTACTGCCAGTACGTAAACTGCACGATATCCTTCTGCAACGACGACTCGAGCAATTTCCACGACTGCACGTCGTACGGAACGTGCGAGGGCGAAGACTTCCTGCGCCAGACGTTCGTGAACGGTCCGGCCTATCTCGCCGCCCGCCCCGGCGACACCATAGAACTTCGCGAGGCGAACTACGATGAAACCGGATGGCGCGGCAAGGTGGTCGAGGTTCTCGAAGACGGCAGACTGCTCAAAATGGACCGCAAGGTCCCGTCCGCGCCGAAATTCGGGCGCTACCTTTTCTTCAATCGCACGTTCGCCACGAGCCACATCCTCATCAAAGACTGCCGGTGCTTCGATTCGCATTTCCGCAATCTCTGGCAGTCGGGCGATCTGACGATAGAAGATTGCGTGTTCGAGCGCATGGGCGACGCACAGCACTTTCTCGCAGACTGGACGCACGATCTCTGGAGCGAGGGGGTCGGCGTAAGCAATGTGGTGGTAAGGGGATGCACGTTCAGGATGAACAACATGCAGACGCGCGGAACCGCAAATCCGCTGCCCGAGATAACCTCGTATCTGCACTGGCCGGACGATTTCGCATGCGAAAAGCCGCAGCCTGGATTCTTCAGGGATTTCCTCATCGAGGACAATACGTTCGATTCGCCGGCCGGCAAGATACTCGACATGAAATACGTCGACGGACTGGTTTTCCGCAACAACCGGCTGGTAGCCGGCGGGAAAACGGCCGCGATTCCGGATGAACTGATAAGCGTCACCGACAGCATAAACGTCACCATCGAAAAAGGGGGCGGAGAATGAAAAGCATATTTGTCGCGATCGCGGCGCTGGCGCTCCCGGTCCTGGCGGACGATTTGCGCGTAGACGTCCCCGCCGACGTCCGCGTCGCCAGCTTTCTCGAAAGCAAGTGGGGGCAGACTTCCGCCGACGGTAGAAGCGAGCAGAAGTGCTTCAACTACTACGTCGACTTCTGTTCCACCAACTATTCTGGCTGCGTCGCCACCGCACTCGGGCAGGTGATGAGGTACTATTTGTGGCCGAAGGTGTCTGTCAAGCAGGGCATAAGCTTCCAGTGCTCCGTGCTGGCGAACGGTGTCATAACCGGACGCCCGCTCAAGACGATAGGCGGCATCTACGAGTGGAACCTGATGCCTCTCGACACGTCGGGAGCCGGCTTGACCGGCGCCAATTGCGAAGCGATCGGCCGGCTTATGTACGACATCGCAGTTTCGTCGGAGGCGTATTTTTCGCCGACCGGCACCTACGCCGGAGTGACCGTCGCCAGAGAGCGGATGCTCGACTATTTCGGCTACGGCAGCTGCGAGTGCGTTGTCTTCAACGGAGGGAATTTCCCCTACGGCACGGAAACGCTCGAGGATTTGATCGTGCCGTGCGTAGATTACGGAGCGCCGGTTGTGTTGTCGATCTCCGAGAAAAACTGCCCCGCGAACCACGAGGTCGTGGTGGACGGCTACGGATACGATTCCGGCGGCAAATTCATCATCCATGCGCTTTGCGGTGATTGGGGCGATTCCGACGGATGGTATGATCCGGAGATCGGCTTTTTCATCGACGGGCGGCATTTCGTCGAGATACACGAGTGCCTTTTCAACATCTTTCCGAAGGCGTCCGGATCCATCGTTTCCGGGCGCGTGACAGACTCGTCCGGCGTTCCTGCCGGCGGTGCGAAAGTGACGCTGAAACGCGGCGGAGAAACCGTGGCCGTGCATCGCTCCACCCCGGTCGGCGTGTATGCTTTCCGCGTCAAACCGGGCGATGTTTACAGCATAACCGCCGAGAAAGGGTCCGACTCGGTTTCTTCGGGCGAGTTCTCCCTCGAGCAGAGTTCCAGCAGCCAGCTGAAAGGCGACGGAACGTATTTCAGCGACGGCAAGCACGCCCCGAAAATTGGCAACAGACGCGGGTTGGATCTGTGCTTCCCCAAAAACTATCCGGATACCGTGGCGACGCCGGCCGTCTCGATGAAGAGTTGCGCCATAGGCGGGTACGAGGAAGTAGAGATCGGATGCGCCACGCCAGGCGCGGAAATGCATTACACTCTCGACGGTTCGATTCCGACGAAAAACTCTCCGCTCTACAGCGGTAAGAAAATCGGAATAAGCGATACGGTAACGCTCAAGGCGGTCGCCTGGAAAAACGGAATGAACGTCAGCCAGGTGGCGGTCGAGCATTATGTCTATGTCAACCCGGATCGTCCGGCGGGAGATTTCGAAGAAGCGCCGATGATGCTGTTCGGGGAGAAGGGCGAAAGGACGGTGCGGGATTACGCGCAATACGGCCGCGAGGAATCCGATCCGGAAATTGACAACGCGTCGTACGAGTTCCATTCGGCTTGGTTTGCATGGACCGCTCCGGGAAGCGGACGGATGACGTTTTCGTCGTCCACCCCCGGCGAATCGCGGCATTGCTATGCCGAGATTGGTGGCAAATGGGCCAAAGGCAACTGGGAGTGCAATTACTATTCGCTGATCGGCGTGTACGATTCAAGCGGAACGTGCGTCGCAAAAGACGGGGCGGTGGAAAAGGTCGCCACCGAGACGTCGGCCGAATTCGACGCCGTGGCCGGCGAAACCTATATGATTATGTGCGTAAGCCCGTACCATATTGTCGACGACGCCGAATCGTTCGTCTACAGCGACAATGCCAACGGCGTCCCTCTGCGCGAGTTCGACGGCAGTTTCGCACGCTGCCGGCTCAAGTGGTCGGGGAATCTTACCGCTCCAGCCCCGGTCGAGAAAGAGGAAACTTTCGATGTGTTCGACAAAGAGGACGGCAACAGCGAAAAAGAACAGGAAGATGCACCCGGTTTCGCGCTCGTGGATTCGCCTTCGTACGGCGCGGTTCCTGAAAAAGGAGCGACCTACAACGGATTCGCCGCCGATCCTTCCGGCGCCGTAGCGGGAACATTCGTGCTTGCGGTCAAAAAGGCGAAGAACGGAATCGCTTCCGCGACGATAACGCTGACATCGGCCGCGACCGGAAAGAAGATCAAGAAAACCGGCACGGTAGACATCGCGTCCGGTGAATGCTCCGGCGATCTCGCAGGGATCCGTCTCGGGGCGGGAGTAGTCGGGGGAGGGAATCAGTCGATCGGCAGCGTACAGGGCGTGGCGGATCCCGTGAAGGCGAAAGACGGCGCCGCGACCGGCGTTCTGAATTCGTTCGGCAAGAAATCGTATGGGCTGGTCTTGAAAAACGCAGCCGGAATCTCCACGCTGGCCGCGACCGTGGCCGCCAAGGGGAAAACCAAGATTTCCGGCGCGCTTGCGGACGGAACCAAACTGTCGGCATCCGCGCAGATGTGCGCCGGAGACAGATGCTGCATACCGGTCGTCTATTCGAAAAAGGGCGTGTCCGTCTCGTTTGCCGTGTGGTTCGACAAAATCAGCAAGGCGCTGGTCGGTGTTACCGGGCTTCCGGCCGGCTGGGAGATCGTCAATTGCGGACTGTCCGGGGCAATACCGCCCGGCAGCTACGATATTCAGATTGCCGAGGCCGAGCTGAAAAAGGCGGTTCCGGATGCAATCGACGAAACTCCGTTCACAATCGCCGCCCAAAGCAAGGGCAAGAACCTCGACGCCGGCAAAGCGGCGAAAGTGTCGTACAAAAAAGGCGAGTTGACGGTCGATACGACCAAGGGGGGCAACATAAGCGGAATCAAACTCACGGTTGCCAACGGTGCCGTGAAAGGCTCGCTCACGGTCTACTCCGTGACTGGGGGAAGACTGGTCAAAGACAAGTTCACCGTGTCCGGCGTCGTTATCGACGGCGACGCCTATTGTACGGCCTCAAACAAGAAAAAAGGATCGTTTTCGCTAAACACGGTCTGGAAGGGGTACTGAATGAAAAAAGAAATGGCATTGGCTGTCGCCGTATCGGCGTTTCGCCTGTTCGCTTTCGACGACGAGCCGGACGAACTGAACTGGGATACGCTCGGAGGCGGCGTTACCGGGTTCGCCCACTTCGCGAAGTATTGCGAAGACAATCCGGATTTCAAGGACGAAGTGCTCGCTCTCGAACCGCTTTCCCCGCTCGACGGCGATCTGTCGGCGGTCTGGATAAAACCTGGAGATTTCGAGGGCGCGAAAATCATGAACTGGTCGTTCGGCGAGATTGACGGGGTCAAGACGCTCTTCGGCGGGGCAGGGCACGTTCTCGGGCCGGCCCGTTGCGCATTCGAGATACCTTCGGATGGGCTCTACCGCGTCTGGGTGAAATACTGGCACGAGACCAATTCGGTCGGTTCGTTCTCGCTGGCGATCGAAGACGGCCGGCTCGCCGATTTCTCGGACGCTTCGCTTTCGGTCGTGCAGAATGCGTACAACTGGCGGTTCGACTGGTCGGAATGGATGAGGAAAAACAGATTGCCTACGCACAGGGACGAGCCGACCGGCTGGATATGGGAGGCGGGCCCGATGGCGCGTTTCGAAGCCGGCAGGAAATCGCTTACGCTGTCGGGGCTGGTGCACGACGGACCTTTCGCGCCGCGGCAGATAGCGGCGGTGGTGCTGACCAAAAATCCGTTCGGAAATCCCGACGAGGCGCCGGCGGCTCCAGATGCGGAACTTGCGAATCTCTGGAACCACCGTCCGGTTGTGGACGGAGCGACGCGGAGGCACAAGAGCGTATGGCGGCGCTGGAGAAAGGCGTTTCTCGGCGATATCGTATCCGGCGCGATTCCTGGCGTGGAGGCGGGGCGCATGGCTTCGTACGTGTATTTCGACGACGAATCCAACCTGATCGGCCCGCCCGCCGACGTCGAGGCGGAGAAGGCGTCTTTCGCCGCCGCGCTCGCGAGGCACAAGCGCGACTGCTTCCAGATCAAGCTCGAGGGCGAAGATTTCGAGTTCGGCAAGGCCGGGTGGTGGAAGGAGCCGAATTTCGGTTCGTCGGGCGGCAAGGTTCTCGCCACGGACGACAAGGGCGGCGAGGCGGATGCGTTCTGCGATTTCGAGATTCCGGCCGACGGTACGTACCAGATCTGGCCGTGCTATCTCGAAACCGAAGGCAAACTCTCGAAGTTCGCGTTCAGGGTGGAGGATGCGCAAGGCAACGTGCTCGCCGAACGCCTCCTCGCCGCCGACGCCGATTTCAACCGAGACCACGCCGGACGCAACTGGGTGCGGATGGATGTTTCGCTGAAGGCCGGCGTCAACCGCGTAAGGGTAGTCCGCGACGAGCCTTCCGAGGCCTACCGCCGGCTTGACGCGGTGATCGTAACCGACAATCCCGGTTTCGTCGCCGACGGCTTCGGTCTCGTGGCGACTGCGCTCGACGGTGCGAAGCCGCTGACGGTATGGCGCGAGAGCGATCCGTGGCGCGGCTATACGCGAACCGAGGGGCCGAAGAAAGGCGAAGGGCTGGGCGGAGCCTCTTTGCAGCTTCGCGAAGGCGAGGCCGAGACTATACTTCTGCTGGTTAGAAACAACAATCCCGCCGAGGCGGTGGAGATAGTCCCCGAAATCGCCGGCGACGCCGACGGCCTCGTCATGTGGCGCGTGCCGGCGTTCATGCAATCCGGCTGGGTGTGCGGGTGGCAGCCGATGCCGCTGTTGAGACGCGAATCGCTTTTCGTGCCGGCCGGGCAGACGGCGGGAATCTGGCTCACGGTCGAGGGCAAGGAGGGTTTTTCCCCGCGCGAGATAGCTGTCGCAGTCGGCGGCGAGACATTCACGATAGACGTCAAGCGGGCCGAGGCGCTGCCTCCGGAAACGCCGGTCCCGTACATCCTCGGTTGGTCGACGCCGTATCCGCGTTTCACGACGTGGGAATACTACCGCAAACTCGGCATAAACGTGATCGGCGACGCCGGGGTGCCCGCCGAGGAGGCGCGCAGGTACGGCATCCGCGTCAACGTGCGCTTCAACGACGGAACCGTGACCGCCGAGCACGTCAAGGAAATGCGCGACCGGCAGAATTCGCTCGGCTACCGCACCGACGAGTGGGCGTGGAGTTTCATGGACGAACCCGGCAATGCGTTTTCCGACCAGTGGGTCGAGCTCGCGAAGAAGCTGCGCGAATACGACAAGGACATCAAGATATGGGTGAACCCCGGCGAAATCGAGGGGGCCAGCCCGCAGTCCAACATGAAGCTCACGCCGTGGGTCGACTACTATTGCCCGTACCACAACCATTGGACAACCCGCGGCTGGGGTGACGAGAAGTATTTCGACCAGCTCATGCGGCGCGGCGAGCCGAAGTTCGACATCCTCATGGGCTACACGACGCCGTGCTTCATCGAGAAGGCGCCGACCGCACCGAAAGACATGCTCTATCTGAAGGATTTCGCGCTAAAATACAATCTCGACGGCTGGGCGTTCTTTGCGTTCACTTACGCCTTCACCTATTGCAATTCGCCGTGGGACGACCAGAACAACTATCTTGCCGACCAGGCCGTTTCACTCTACCAGGGAGCCGGATACGAGACGATTTCCACCCGGAATGCGGAGGCGATCCGCGAGGCGAAACAGCTGTGGAGGAGGGCCAAGGCGGGAAAATGACGGACAGGAAAGAGTGGTATTTCCGCACCGAGGAGGGCCGCGTGTACGGCCCGGCCTCTGTCGGCATGCTGGCGGAGTGGGCGCGCGACGGCCGTATCGAGCCGTCTGGATCGCTGTCGAAAGACCGGATAAACTGGACCCCGGCGCAGCTCATGCGCGAGCTTGAGATGGTATGGCTCGTCGAATCGCAGCCGGGCAAGGTGTACGGTCCGTTCAACCGAGCGGTGGTCATCCGCCTTTCGAAATCCGGCAATCTGCCGCCCGATGCGAAGATATATCGTCTTTACGAACTGCCTGTCGACAAAGACCCCGAGCCGGTGGTGGTCGAGAAAGAAGTGCGCGTCGAGGTGCCGGTGGAGAAGATCGTCGAAAAGGAAGTGCGGGTCGAGGTGCCGGTCGAGAAGATCATCGAACGAATCGTGGAGAAAGAGGTCCGCGTGGAGGTTCCGGTCGAGAAAATCGTCGAGAAGATCGTCGAAGTTCCGGTCGAGAAGCCGCCGCGGACTTCGTTCGTGGTGCCAGAGGTGGTGGATGCGATCGACGAGCCTCCGCCGCAACGCAACCCCGGTGGAATTTTCAAGAACGCCGACCGCGCGAAGCTTGCGGCGCTCGAACAGGCGGCGAGGCGGGAACTCGCGGCGGCGGGCGGACTCAAATTCGCGCTATTCGGGAGGAAACGCACATGAGCCAGTGGTATCTGAGGACGCAGGACGAAACATTCGGACCTGAAGACGAGTCGCGGCTTGTCGAATGGGCCAAGATGGGCCGCATACAGCCGGGGCAGGAAATCTCGGAGGACAACGAGATATGGAGCCGCGTCGAAGACGTGCCGTTTCTCGACATGCGGTTTTCGATAGACCTTGGCGACGGCAACCCGCGCGGACCGTTCAACAAGGCCGCGGCCGAGGCGCTGCTCGCGAGCGGGCGCCTGCCGCCTACGGCCACTCTTGTCGAGACCCGCGCGCCTTTCGACGCTTCGCCGACCGGGGAAAAGGTGGAGACGCCGCCCGTTCCGCAACCGGAACCGGTCGAAAAGATCGTCGAGAAGATTGTCGAGGTTCCGGTCGAGAAGATTGTCGAGAAAATAGTGGAAGTGCCGGTTGAAAAGATTGTCGAAAAGATCGTCGAGAAGGAAGTGCGCGTCGAGGTTCCGATCGAGAAAGAGGTGATCAAGGAAGTCGAGAAGATTGTCGAGGTTCCGGTCGAGAAGTAAGTCATCAAAGAGGTCGAAAAGATCGTTGTCGACGAAACGAGGGTCAAGGAGCTCGAGGCGCAGTTGAAAGAGTCGCAGGAGTGCGGGGAGGAACTTTCCGCCCGGGTCTCTTCGCTCGAGGAGGAGCTGAAGCGTCTTCCGCAGTCCGCCGCCGAGATCGCCGACGCCCAGGCCGCCGCGTATTCGATAATGACTTCCGAGGCGGAGGAGCTTGCGAAAATCCTGGAGCTCGAGAAGCGCGAGAGCGAAGAATTCCGCCGCCGTTCGCAAGAGCGCATGGACAGGCTGTCTGAACGCCGCTGCGATCTGCTCCGCCGCGCCGGGGCGAGCGTCGAGGACATGACCCGCAAGGCGCTCGGGGAGCGTCCGGAAGATCCCCGCACCACGATGCTCCGCAAGGAGCTCGAGGATCTGCGCCGGCTCGGAGAGAAGAAGGCGTTCGACGATGCGCGGGAGATAATGAGTCTCAAGGAGCAGCTTCGCGACAGCCGCGCCCTCGCCGCCCGCAGGGCGGAGCAGGACAAAGACGCCGCCCAGCTGCGCGCCGAAATCGAGGATCTGCGCTCGAAGCTTCAGATTCGCGAGAAAGACCTCGTCGCCGAGCGCCAGAAATGCGAGACGCTACGCCAGCAGCAGGCGCTCAATCAGCAGGCGCTGATGGCGCGTCTCGCTTCGCTCGAATCGCCGTCGATCGGCACCACGTCTTCGATCGAGACCAACCAGAGCCGCGAGGCGAAGCTGGTGAAACTCCCGGGCTGGATGCGGCTCAAGAAATGAGCGCGTTCCCGGCCTCCGTCCTGTTCGCCGTCCTGTCGATATGGGATTATCCGTCGCGCCAGGCGGATCACACCAGGTTGCGCGGCGAATTCGTCGCGGCGATGCGTTCGGGCGACATTGCGACGATGGAATCAACCTGCCGGCGGGGGACGGAGCTGCTTCCCGACGACCCTACGTGGGCATACAATCTCGCCTGCGCTCTCGCCTACCGGCTCGACAAGACCGCCGCGCTCGACCAGCTCGAGAAGGCGATCGATCTCGGGTTTCGCGACGCGGACGCGATTGTGGCCGACACCGACCTCGCGCGACTTTCGGGCGAGCGGCGTTTCGAGGAGCTGGTCGAATACGCGCGGCTGATGTCTTCGCGTCCGGTCTATTCCGGTCCGCTCGCGGTCGTGGACGCTACCGGCGTTACCGGCAAGCCGGGTGTGCTAGGGGCGCAGAATCTCGCGTGGGATTTCGACAACGGCTGCTTCAACGCGCTTTTGAAGCTCGCCAGCGAAGGCGCCGGCGGAAACGCCGGCGATCTTTATTTCAACCGCGACGGAAACCATTCGCGGATAGCCGTGGAGAATTTTCCGTCGCTGACCGAAGTGCGTCTAGACGCCGAAGGCCGCCGGCTGGGGATGGATCTCGATTTTCCGAATATGTTCTTCCCATATCCGGTTTTCGGCAACTGCAGCCGCGCGTACGTCGAGCCGGACTTCTGGCGCAGTCTTCCGCGCGCGCTCGTGACGACCGAGGCGGCGAGACTCGGCGGCATGGCGAGGTTCTATCTTTCAAACCAGATATGGGTGTTCCCGGCCAACGCCGACTATCCGCCCGACGGCGCCTTCGGCGATTGCTTTTCGGCCGTGACCCCGTACTGGATCGTCACCCAGGGGCACAGCTGGAGCGACCGCCGCTATCTCGAGGCGGCGCTGGAGATAAGCCGCTCACTGCGCCCCGATGTGAAGCGCAAGATTGTCGCTTCCGGCATGCTGGCGCCTACGGTGCAGGAGATATTGAGGAAGTCTCTGCGCGGCGTCGACGGCGAAGAGGCGTATCTTTCGCCCGCCGCCCATCCTACCTGCATGCCGCCAGACGGACTCGACATGGAAAGGCTCGTCAAGCTCGCCTCGGAGCGTTCGCTCGATTCGATCGCCCCGCTCGCCAGCGTGCAGGTCGTCGTCTCTGGCGCGGAGGCGACCGTTCCAGAGTGCGCCTACGCGACGCCTTTCGCCTCGTCGTTCATAATCCGTTCTGGCAAGAGTGTGCGCAAATTCGCTCTGCGCGCGGCCGGAGGCGATGAATTCGAGTTTCGCATCGTCCATGGCGACACCGGCCGTGCGAACATCGCGCGCACCGGCGATTCCACCGCGGTGGTCGAGTTTCAGATCGAGTCGCTGACCAACCGTCTTGACGTCGCCGTTTTCGCGAAATCCCGTACGTCCGGCTGGGGCGCGCCGAGCTACGTGTCGTTTTTCAGGCCCGATCCCGGCGCGCCGTACTGCGACCCCGCGCTGGTTCCGCGGAAAAACGCCGAATGACGTTTTCTCTCGCGCCGCTTGCCGGGTTCACCGACGCGCCGTTCAGGCGGCTGTGCGCCGAAGGGGGCGCCGACATGGCGTATACCGAGATGGTCAGCGCGGCCGGACTTTCGCACGGTTCATCTCCGACCAGGCATCTGATGGAGCGCATGGACGGCGAAGGCCCGGTCGCATGCCAGATTTTCGGCGCGAAAGAGACCGATGTCGCGTTCGCGGCCCGCGTCGTTCCCGGCGGCTTCTGCCAGCTCAACCTCAACGCTGGCTGCCCGATGGCCAAAGTCACGCGCGAGGGCGCCGGCGCAAAGCTGATGGAAGATCCGGCCAAGATATACCGGCTCGTCAAGGCGATGGCCGAAAACACCGCGCTGCCGGTGACCGTCAAGACCAGAATCGGTCCGCGCCCGGGGTGGCTCAACGCGATGGAGATTCTCGACGCCGTCCAGTCGGCAGGCGCGAAAGGAATCGTCGTGCATGCTAGGTACACTTCGCAGATGCACGGTGGCGAGGTGCATCTCGACGTTCTCGAAGACATCGTGCGCCATGCGGAAATCCCGGTCGTCGGCAACGGCGGCGTGCGCGACCGGAAGACGGCGAAGGAGATGGAGAAGACCGGCGTCGCCGGAATCATGGTCGGCCGCGCGGCTTTGGCGAATCCGTCCGTTTTCCGCCTTCTGAAAGGGGAAGATGCGTCTGTGGATCCGGTCGAGGCGTGCCGGACGCATCTCGAATACATTCTCGGCTTCCGGCTGCTGCTGGAGAGAAAATACCCGCTCGACCATATTCCGGGCGAAGACGGGTTCGCCTCGGTCAAGATGCACACCCACCTTTTCCGCTACTTTTCGGGGCGTCCCGGCGCGGCCGCCTTGCGCGCCAGGCTGAACCAGGTGCGGACTTTGGGCGAGATACGCGAAATTCTCTGCGCCCTGGCGTCGCGGAATATGGTATAATACGCAACCGATGAAAACGGTGGATTGCGACTATTTCGTGGTGGGCTCCGGCATGGCCGGACTCATGTGCTCGCTGCATCTGGCCGGATACGGCAAGGTCACGCTCGCGACCAAGGCGCGGCTTCAGGACTGCAACACCAACTTCGCGCAGGGCGGCATCTGCTGCGTGATGGACCCCGCCGACAGCTTCGACCGGCACGCGCGCGACACGATGATCGCCGGGGCGTGGCTCGGAAACAGCAAGGTGGTGCACGAGATATGCGAGCACGCGCCGGAGGGCATACAGGATCTGATCGACTGCGGCGTGAAGTTCGCGAAAAAACCGTCCGGCGAATGGGATCTTACGCGCGAGGGCGGCCACAGCGCGCGGAGGATTTTCCACGCCGGCGACATAACCGGAGAAAAGTGCGAGACGGCGATGATCCGCCGCGTGAGGAAGACTGGCATCGACATCCGCGAACAGACGGTCGTAATCGATCTCGTGATGACGAAACGGCTCGGGCTCAAGGGCGAGAATCGGTGCATCGGCGCGTACGTACTCGACCGCGCAAGCGGCGAAATCTATGCGATACGCTCGCCGAACACGATTCTGGCGACCGGCGGTTGCGGCAAGGTCTATCTCTACACGTGCAATCCCGACACCGCCACCGGCGACGGAATCGCGATCGCGTGGCGCGCGGGGGCGAAAAAAGAGACCATGGAGTCCGTGCAGTTCCACCCGACGTGCCTCTACCACCCGCTGGCGCAGCGCTTTCTCATCTCCGAGGCGGTCCGCGGAGAGGGCGCGGTGCTCGTCGACAAGCGCGGGCGCGAGTTCATGCAGAAGTACGATCCCCGCGGTTCGCTCGCCCCGCGCGATATCGTGGCGCGGTCGATCGACTCGGAGATGAAACGCACCGGCGACGACTGCATGTTCCTCGATATCCGGCGCAAGGGCCGCGCGTATCTGATGAACCGCTTCCCGAACATCTACCACAAATGCATGGAATTCGGGATCGACATGGCCAAAGACCTGATCCCGATCGTCCCCGCCGCCCACTACACATGCGGCGGAATCCAGGCGACCGTCGACGGACGTACCTCGGTCGCGGGGCTGTCGGCGATCGGCGAATGCGCCTCGACCGGGCTTCACGGCGCGAACCGGCTCGCATCGAATTCGCTCATGGAGGCGCTCGTGTGCGCAAGGATGGCCGCCGCGCGGATCGGCCCGCAGGGGAACGGTTTCGGCAGGCGTCCGCCGAAAATCCCGGCGTGGAAGATCGGCAACGCGGTTCCGCCTGACGAAGCGGTTCTCGTTACGCACATGTGGGACGAGATTCGCCGGCTCATGTGGGACTATGTCGGCATCGTGCGCACGAACAAACGCCTCGCCCGCGCCGCGCACAGAATCCGCACGCTCCGCCGCGAGATACGCGACTACTACTTCCGCTACCTCGTGACTCCGGACACGCTCGAGCTCAGAAATCTCGCCGTCTGCGCCGAACTTATCGTCAAAAGCGCCCAGAGGCGCCACGAATCGCGAGGCCTCCACTACACGCTCGACTATCCGAGATCGGGCAAACGTCCGCGCCAGACGGTGATCGATGGCTTCAAGGGATGATATCGCAATCGCCGTGCGCGATCTGACGGTGCGGTTCGGGTCCGTCAAGGCGGTGGACGGCGTAAGCTTCGAAGTTCGCCGGGGCGAGACTTTCGCACTGGTCGGCGAATCCGGCAGCGGAAAGACGACGACGGCCCGTGCGCTGGCCGGACTGGTGAAGCCGTCGGGAGGAGATTTCTCGCTCTCCGGCAGAATCGGCATGGTGTTTCAGGATCCTCTCGGCAGCCTGAACCCAAGACGCACTGTGCGGGAAATCGTGCGTTCGCGGGTCGATCTGCTGGAGGAGACCGGGCTCGGACGCGATGCGCTCGACCGGTATCCCCACGAATTTTCGGGCGGCGAGAGGCAGCGCATATGCATCGCCCGGGCATTGGCGACGGAACCGTCGATCCTCATCTGCGACGAGGCGGTGTCGGCTCTCGATCTTTCGGTGAGATCGCAGGTTCTCGATCTGCTGGCGCAGACCAAGCGCCGCCATTCGCTGACCATGCTGTTCATAACCCACGATCTCGGCGTGGTGCAACACGTGGCGGACCGGATAGCGGTCATGCGAGAGGGGCGTATCGTCGAACAGGGTGCGGCGGACGAAGTCCTGCGCCATCCGAAAGCGGAATACACGAAAATACTGGTCGCCTCGGTTCCGAGAATCGGCGCCGGCCCCTTGTAGAAAATATAAGAGGGCTCTCGGCAAAACATAAGGGGGTAAGGGCGATTTTATATGGGCGCTTGCCCGATTTCGTAGGGCGGTTTCCCGATTTTATACAAGGGCTTGCCGGGGTTTGCTGGGGGAGGTGTGTTTTCACACGAAAACCGCCGAAGGGGACGCCTTGCGGAGTTTGGCTTCGCAGAACGGGGCTTGGCAAGCTGGCGCTTCCGCCCCGTCCGCTCGCCTGGCGGCGGACACGAAAGCGGCCAAGGCCGACACGAAAGTTTTTTTCGACACACGAAAATGCTTCGCACATCTTCGGCCGAATCGATCACCACTTTCGGCATATTCCGCAACCGTCCAGCGCGAATATTACAGTTGCTGACCAAAATGTAATATTCGCGAATGGTCGGGCGATGAAAAGCGCGGATGTCTGTTGTGTCATTGCGGCGCGATTTTGGTGCGCTTTGGGCGGCTAAATGTCCATCCCGATGACGGCATGGTGTCCATCGGGATGGACAGGGGGTAGTCATCGGGATGGAGGATATACCTGCATCGGGATGCCTTTTCGATGCCGCGCAGAGACTGCGCCGCGCCGCGTTGCGCGGACGCAAAGAGGTTGCCATTTCGTCGACCACGACCGACAAGGACGGCAATCTGCGCGTGAGATATACGATGCAATCGGCGGACGGCCAGGCCGTGGGCGAGTACGACGCCGCCAAGGGCGAGATACGCCTCTTTCCCTTACCATTTTCCTTTCCTCGGGCGGGGTATTGCGCACCTGACGGAAATATGATAGAATATTGGCATCATGAAAAGAGAATTGCGTTTTTGGCGGCGGTTTCGCTGTCCGTCTGCGCTCTTTGCGGCGCCGACTCGTACAATGTGGCGGAGGCGATTAGCGCGACATCGACTGCACCGGCGAGACCCCCTACCGCTACATATTCGTGAAGCAGGTCGACGATGTCTACGCCAGCGACCCGTGGCGCGGCGGCCGAGTGCAGGTTCTACGGCTGGCGCGGGAAGTCTCAGGGAATATGCATTTTCCTGAGGTGATGCGACCGGCGTAGACGATACGGCAAATCATCAGGGGAAGGGCGTTCAAAGCGCCCGCGGGAGAGACAGACATGGAATACAGCGAAAAAAGCGCCGGAAATCCGTTCGAGAAGCTGCTGGCCGAATTCGTCGAGAAGACCGGAGTGAAGACGGACGGGGCAGGCCCGAACAGCATCGACGTCATCGCGGACGGCGTCATGGTGAGCGCGCAGTACCGGCCCGACCGCGGCGACTGCGTCATATTCACGCTGCCCGTCGAGGACTTGAAGCCCGACGGGCGCATGCTCCGCCGGGCTTTGGAGATCGCCGCGGACGGGGAGGGCACGCACGGACATTTCCTCGGCATGAGGGAGGGGATGCTCGTCCTTTCGTCCGTCCTGAAGCCAGTGGAAATCTCCGCCGAAGAGTTCGGGATACGCCTTCTCGACCTCGCCGCGGCGTCGCGCGAGGTCGCAGCGGCCCTGCAGCAGGCGCCGGAGGAAAAAGCGCCGGACGTCAGGGGCATGGATTTCATGCAGGTGTAACCTTTTTCGCCCGCCGCGTGTATACAGTGCGCAAAAGGAGGTAAAAAGCCATGAACATCTCGTTAGATACGCTGTCACAGCTCAGTGCAAACAGAAGCTACTACCTTTCCGACGAAGGCACCATCGAGAGGACTGGTCTGCTTCAGTGGTTCAAATGCGTCACCGGATTGGGCGACGGACGCGCGAAGGCTCAGCGTCTCGCGCAGGCCGTGAAGCAGTCTCTTCTCGCGTCGGCCGGAATCACCAACGACGCGACGCTCAACAGCGACATCGCGCGCTTCAACGGCGCGACCTACTCCCTGTCGGGCTCGTCGCTGCGCGAAATCGCCAACCGCTTCAAGACCGCCCATTCAGAGGTCATAAAGACAAACAAAATCCACCGCGAGGCCTATGCCATCGCCGAGGAGGCCGCCGATGCCGAGATCAAGGAATGGAGGAAAGGCGAGCGCGTGGTAAACGACCCGAAAAATCCTGCTTCTCTCGGCTACGTCAAGAAGCTCGCCCTTTACTCAGTGCAGCACATTATGCTGGAAGCGGCCAATAACCCAGATCTCCTGAAGAACAGGGAGGGTCTCAAGAGCAAGATGCGGACTCGCATGTTCCTCGCCATCGACGCAGTCAACGCGGCGGAACTCGCGCAGCGCCAGAACAGCGGGTTGGGATTTCCCATGTCGAGGAAGAACGGGAAGAGCGAGCTGGGTTTTCCCCGCTTCGAGTTCGACGAACTCCACTTCCGCGCCGTTCTCGCCGCGCTGATCACGAAGGACGGTCCGGTGAAAATGGCGGACTTCCTCAGGCGTCTTGCCATTTACCAGGAGGAAATCCTCCAAGAGCGCAAGGACGCCCTCCTGAATACGCCGCTTGAGCCGCCGAGCGTTCCGGGGAGCGGCTTCGCCTTCGCGGAGTCCGCGCCGAAGATCTACAAGGCGATGGAGGACTCGGAATGGCACCGCACGTCCGCAGAGTAGGCGCACGCGGCGCCGCCAGTATGCCGCGACGAAAAAGCGACATGGGACATCTCTTCGGCAACTTCAAGTACGAACCGGGCGGCGATACTACTTTGGCGGACGCCGTATGCTTTTTCATAAAGGAGCAGATCGTCTTCGGCCGCATAAAGGGCGGCGAGAGGCTCCCGACCATGAACGAGATATCGAAGGCGACGGGACTCTCGTTCTACCAGGCCCGCAATGTCGTGGAGCGTCTGGTGCGCGAGGGATATGCCAACTCCAGACCGCATGCGGGAACGTTCGCGCTTTCGCGCGGCAAAAACATACTGCGCGGGCGCGTGCTCATCACATACCCCGACGTCGACATCTGCCGGTACTATCCGACACAGCTCCTGGCCACCATCAACCGCAGACTGACGGCATCCGGCTATGCGGTGACGGTCAACTCCTTCCCGTATGGCGCCGGGGGAAACCTGTCTCAGCTCAAGAGCGAACTTCTGCGGGCGTACGATCTTGTCATAGCCTGCCGCGCCACGCCGAAGGTGCAGAAGTGCATTGCGCAGTCCGGCGTCAACCACATCTTCGCATACGGCGACAAGCCGGCGGCGGGCGGCGGCAGCCCCTGGATACGCTTTTCGTTCGGGGAGGCGTTGAGGCAGTTTGTCGAACACTGCAAAAGGGC
>JAGDAE010000226.1 GCA_017959645.1 Kiritimatiellia bacterium | reverse complement strand
CCGGTATTATATCATATTTTCATCAGCCTGTGTCGCCCGACTCGAAAATCCGTACGACAAAGCAGACTGAAGCCGAATGGCACTCCGATGCCGACATATCCTCCATCCGCATGACGCCCCCCTGTCAATGCGCATTGAGGCAGAATAGATACTCTGCAATCACCGGGTCTGCAGCCGTTTTCAACTTGCCACCGAGCGCATATTTTCAACTGACGGCAGTTGCTATACGAACTGACGGCAGATGATACACGAACTGACGGCAGTTGACATATGAACTGACGGCAGTTGGCACCCAATCTGACGGCAGTTCAATAGCGAACTGACGGCAGTTGCAACAAACCCCATTATAGGCACGATTTCCGCCCAACCCGGCATCCGCAATTGCGTAGCAAGGGAACTTTCGGAAGGTGGCTGGCTGCCGGTTCGATCTCCCCCCTTGTAAATCGCGGGAGAGTCTGGTATAAAACCGGGAAAGCGCCCTTATGAAATCGCCCTTACCCCCTTATTGTTTGGCGAAAACCCTCACATGTTTTCACCAATCGTCGGACTTGAACGGCGAGGCCGGCAAGAGTGCCTTGTTGTAGAGATTAGCCCTGAAAAGCGGATTTTTGTCGTATGCGTAGCGAACCGCGACCGGTTTCGCGACTTGCCCGGAAGAGACCACCACCTTGTCGCCGTCGATTTCGGCATTAGCCCAGTGCCAGACCCGGTCTTCTCCGGCGATTGCGAAACCTTTGAGCGCTTCGCCGGGGGTCTCTACCGGCGGCTCGTTGTCCATCGGGACTTTCTTCTCTGCTGCCACGAGTCCGCAATCGGCGTAGTCGAACGAGACGATCGCCTTGTCGCCCTCGATTTCGAGCGACTTGAAAAGCGGACCCGAGACGACGATATCCGAAAATCCGTAATCGCGGTTAAGCGCCCACAAGGCAAGCCGTTCGCCAATCAGTTTCTTCGATTTCGGATGGATGTCGTACCGGTCGCCGGCGTCGATCGTCGAGGCCATGCCGCAGTTTCCTATGACCGCGAGCGCTTTTCGCTGGGCTTCGCGCACCGGCGCGAAGCCTCCGCCGCGTCCCGGCTCTTCGCCCGGCTCCTCCAGCGCCGCTATCTGCGCGTAGTAGAACGGGAAATCGTATCCCCACGCATGGCGCCAGCCGTTGACCAGCGCACGCATTTTCCAGACATACGAATCGCCCTCGCCGCCGTTTGAGCAGCCCTGGTACCAGATCGCGCCTTTCACCGGAAAAGCCGCAACCGGCGCAATCATGCGGTTGTACTGTGCCGTCGCGCCATCGACGGAGGAGTAGTCCCACAGCTGGGGGTTCCGGAGCACGTTGTAGTCGCCGGCGGCGAACCGTCTTCTGGAATCGGCCGTCCACTGCTCAAGCTGCGTGCAGAGCCACTCCATCGCCGCGCGCCCCTTTTCGCACTGCGGGGAAAGTTCCGACAGTTTCTCGAGCTGCGGGGCGAGTTCGGGGACGGTAGTGTAGCCGTAGTAGCTTATGAACGGCTCGATCTTGCATCCGCTCCACGCCGCCTCGAGAATGCCTATTGGAATACCCGTCTTTTCGAAAACGCTCCGCGCGAAATAGTATCCGCACGCCGTGACGTTGCCCATGTCGTCGCAGACCCGGCGCCAACGCGTGTTCCAATGCGTGGAAACGACGAAACGCTCCTCGTCGATCGACGTCTCGTTCGCCATCTTCACATGGCGTATGAGCGGATATTCCGCCGCCTCGGCGATGGTCTTGTCACCGTCGCACACGCCCCAGTTGAAATTCATCTCCATGTTCGACTGCCCCGAACAGAGCCAGACGTCGCCGACCAGGATGTCCCTGTACACGATTCTGCCGCCGAGATCGTCGGAGATTTCCATCTCCATGCCGTCCGTCGAGATTTCGAGCGGATCGAGCACAACCTTCCACCGCCACGATCCGTCCGCGACCGTCTCCTTGACCTGCCCGGCGAACTCGACGCGTATTTTGGCGCCCTGTTCGCCGGTTCCCCAGACCGGAATCTGCATGCCATGCTGCAGAACCATGAAGTCGGAGAAGAGATTCACCGTCTCGAGCCGTGCGAAAACCGGCGCCGCGAAACCGGCGGCGACCGCGAACAGCAATGCGTATTTTCCCATGATGTAGCCCTTTCTGAAAACCATGCCGGTATTCTACCAAAAACGCCGCGCCGGGTCAACCGTCGCCGGAACGGCGAACGAAGCGCGAATCAGACGGACGGGCGGAAGACGAAACGCTTCTGCACCTCGTAGGACGCGAAAAAGAGGATCACGTCCGAAACGATCTTCACAAGCGTGACCGCGACGCCCTTCACGCCGAGCAGCGCGGCGGAAACTTCGGTAAGGGCATAGCCGGCGATCCCGACCGCGACGACCAGGGCGATGTACCGGCCGTAGCTGCGGTGGCGCGCGTTCTGGCGCCGACGCCGGCGGAACACTACGAACCGGTTGTAGAAATAGTTGAAATGCGAAGAGACCGCGCGGGCGGCGGCGAAAGCGACGAAAATGCAGTCGCGTCTCGGCCACTGATGCGCCGCAAGAATCCAGATCGCAGCCGCGAAAACCGCATTGTCCAGCAAAAACGACAAAACCGAAGAGACGCAGAACTGGAAGAGCGAACGGTAGATGCGGATCGAATCGAGCAACGGATTGAAATGGCTCGTCGCGTTGCCGTCCACATATACCGTCTCGATAGGAATCTGGAACGGCTTCTCCGGATGGTATCTGGCGTCGGCCAGCATCGCCATTTCGTATTCGTAGCGCTCGCCCGGCAGCGAGGCGACGCGAGGCACGAGCGCGGCCGGGATGCCGCGCAGACCGGTCTGGGTGTCGCTGACCGTAAGTCCGGTCATCAGAAAGAACATCCAGCGCGTCCAGAAATTCCCGAAACGGCTGCGCAGCGGAACCTTGCCGGCGAAACTGCGCACCCCGAGAACGAGTCCGTTGCGGTGCGTCGCCAGCGCGTCGGCGATTTTGGCGATGTCTTCCGGCGTGTGCTGTCCGTCTGCGTCTGCAGTAACCACGTCCGCGGAATCGCCCAGATAGGCGAAAGCGGTCTTCAGCGCGGCGCCTTTGCCGCGGTTGCGGTCGTGGACGAGGATTTTTTCGACAAGCCCCCGCGCCCGATCGAATATTTCGCGGCCGGAGACCGAACCGTCGTCGACCAGCACAAGACGGGAGAAGCGCCCGCGCAGGCGCGCGAGCAGCTCCAGAAGCCGCCCGTCCGGATTGTAGGCCGGCACGACGACGGCGATGTCGCGGCGGGGCTGCGCGCCCCGCCGCCCGTCTGGGGGATTATTCTCCGTAGACGATCGTGGTGTACTCGGCGACGATGCCGAGGATGTTCTTCACCTTGTAGTCGACATGGTGCACCTTGGTGATGCCGCCGTCGTCCATTGCCGCTTTGAGCGAAGCGTCGCCTTCGCAGTAGCAGATGAGACCGGTGGCCGAAGCCTTGCCGACCTTGACCGGCTTGACGCTGTTGTCCACAAAGCTCATGTCGGGGCTCTGGACATTGAGCGTCAGGGCAGATCCGATCTGTCTGTCGGCGGTCATTACGCAGCCGGAGGCGCACGCAACCAGCGCGGCCACCGCAATCAGTTTCTTCATCGCACTATCTCCTTTTTTTGTTTTGTTTGTACTCCCGGGTCTTACTCGCCGCAAGACCCGAAAATCTCGTCCTCGCCGGTGACGTCGTGCTCGAGGTCGGGCGCTTCGAAATAGGTTATCGTATCGTCGGGGTCGGCGAACGGGGTGAGAACTATCTTCGTTTCGCCGGACAACGGCCCGACCCCGACCGCGAACGGCTCGGTGGAGACGAACGCCTCGATGCCGCCGTCCGCGTACGACAGACGGTTGGGATCCATCATCGCGACCTTCTGGATATCGAACGGATGGCGAAGGAAGAATTCGCCCTCGGT
>JAGDAE010000225.1 GCA_017959645.1 Kiritimatiellia bacterium | reverse complement strand
GTCATCGCCGCTCTGCTCTGGTGGTCCAACGCGGACGCGAACAGCTTCAACCGCCTGTGGAACTATTTTGCGTGGGGCAACCAGACGATCTCGGCGACCGCACTGATGTGCGGCGCGGTCTGGATGATGCGCGAAGGCAAGAAGTTCGCATCGCTCGTCGCGCTTTTGCCCGGAATGTTCATGACGGCGGTCGTTTCGTCGTTCATACTCTGGACTTCGCCGGACAAAGGGCAGGTACGGGGACTCGTGCCCGGCGGACTGCCGCTCTGGATTTCGGTCGCGCTCGGCTGGGTCGCGGCTGCGGCTGTCGCGGTCTATGCATGCATGCGTGCGAGAAGAAAGGAGTAGAAATGGGATTCAGGAAAGTCGCGGTGGACAAAGGCGTAGTGTTCGGCTCCGGCGGGCTGGTCTTCATCGCCGGGCCGTGCGTGATAGAGTCGCGCGAAATGGCGGTCGGTCTCGCGCGAAAGCTTTCGGCCCTGGCGAGGGAACTGGGCGTCAAGTTCGTGTTCAAGGCCAGTTTCGACAAGGCGAACCGCACGAGCGTGGATTCGTTCCGCGGCCCGGGAATCGGCAAGGGACTCGACATTCTCGCCGAGATACGCTCGACGTTCGGCGTTCCGGTCCTCACCGATATCCACGAACCGTGGCAGGCGAAGCCGGCGGCAGAGGTGTGCGACATCCTGCAGATACCGGCGTTTCTCGCGCGCCAGACCGATCTTGTCGTCGCCGCCGGCGAAACCGGCGCGGTGGTGAACGTCAAGAAGGGACAGTTCATGGCGCCAGAGGACATGGCACAAGTCGTGCGCAAGATCGAGTCCACCGGGAACCGTCGCATAGTGCTCTGCGAGCGCGGATCGAGCTTCGGCTACCGCAATCTGGTCGCCGACATGCGTTCGCTTCCGATCATGCGCGAACTGGGATATCCAGTGGTCATGGACGCGACGCATTCGGTCCAGCGTCCCGGGGGTCTGGGGAACGGCTCTGGAGGCGACGGCAAGTACGCGCCAGCGCTCGCCAGGGCCGCGGTCGCCACGGGCGTGGACGGAGTATTCATGGAAACGCATGCGAACCCGCGCGTTGCTAAATCAGACGCCGCCAACGCTCTGAAGTTCTCCGATGTCGGGAAGCTCTGGAAGACGCTTGTCGAAATCGACAAGATCGTGAAAAGGTGAGAGGTCTTTTCGCCATATTCGCGCTTGCCGTTTTCCGCGCCCTTGCGTTCGATTCCGCAGAATGGATGGGAAAGCGAGCCGTGCTTTCGCAAGAGGCGCAGAGGCTTCGCGATGCGTGCGCGGAGTTCCGTGCGTTGGCGGACGAGCCGGCCGAAGACATTTCGGTTCCGATCGAATGCCGCGACGACGGATCGGTGAAAACCGCGATTTCGGCAAAGCGGGCGCAGTTCTTCCTCGACCGCGGATACGTGTGGGGAGAGGGCGTAAAAGTGCTGCAATACGGCGAAAACGGCGATATCGAGGCCGAAATCGAATGCAGGGAATGTCTTATCGACCGCGATACGAAATCTGGCTGGGCGGAAGGCGAAGTCGAGGCGGTCTACCGGAAGAACCGCCTGAAAGGCAGGGGCGTTTACTTTTCATTCGCCGAGGAATATGCTATAATAACATCGAATCTTGAAATGTCGGCGGAGGATTTGAAGTTCAAAGGAACCGGAAACACGGAAAACGGGCAGACTCGGGCGGCGACGGTTGCGGCCGATCGCGCCGACTACGACCGCGCTGAGGGCGTGATGATGTTCGACGGAAAGGTTCGGCTCGACGAGTCCGAAATCCTGGCCGCCGCAGATCGCGTTTTTGTTTTTCTCGACGGCACGAATTCCGTTCGCAGGATTGTCGCTCACGGGAACGTTTCGCTGACGAACGGCACGCGTTCCGGATCGTGCGACCGGGTGTCTTACAGGAAAGACGACGGGAAAATCGAAATGTTCGGTTCGGTGGGGCGGCGCGCGCGCCTGGTCGACGGCGGGAACCGCCAAAGCGAACTCGAAGGCGGCAGGATCGCTTTGTGGATAGATTCCGAGCAGGTGGAAGTCGCCGACGCGGAGATAACGATACGCGGCTCCGGTTTCGGCGGAGAAAACGGATTGAAGGGGATTTTCGGACAGTGAACGGCGAAGATATAGTATCCAGGGCGATGAGCGAAATGGCGGCCGAGCGCGCAAGCGTCCAGAAACCGGATCTCGTGGCGAGCGATCTCGTGAAGATATACGGAGATCGCACTGTCGTCAGCGGGATGAACGTCGCCTGTTCGTGCGGGGAGATCGTCGGGTTGCTCGGTCCAAACGGGGCCGGAAAGACGACTACGTTCTACATGATCGTCGGGCTGGTGCGCCCGAACGGGGGCAAGATCGTTTTCAAGGGCGAAGACATAACCTCGTTGCCGGTCTATCTGCGCGCCCGGAGAGGGCTCGGATATCTCGCGCAGGAACCGTCGATATTCCGCAAGCTGTCGGTATGGGACAATGTAATGGCGATTCTCGAAACGCTGCCGATGCCGCGCAAGGAACGAAAAACCCGCGCGGAGGGGTTGCTCGCGCCGTTCGATCTCATGAAGGTCGCGAAGCAGCCGGCGTACACGCTTTCTGGCGGCGAGCGCAGGAAACTCGAAATCGCCCGCGCGCTGGTCAGGGATCCGGCGATACTGATGCTCGACGAACCGTTCGCCGGCGTCGACCCGCTGTCGGTCGGCGAAATACAGGATATCTGCCGCCGTCTCGCGAAAGAGAGAGGGATCGGCATAATAATAACCGACCATAACGTGCGCGAGACGCTCTCGGTGGTCGACCGCGCATATATGGTCTGCGATGGCCGGCTGCTCAGAGAGGGCACGGCCGGGGAGCTTGTCGCCGACCCGGAAGTGCGTTCGCGCTATCTGGGTGACGGCTTCAGGATGTAACGATCGAAACAACCAAAAAAGGAGGCAAGGCATGAGCATAGAAGTAACAATGAGACACAGCGACGTCCGCATCGAGTCGCTCAAAGAGTACGCCGAGACCAGAATGGCGAAGCTCAAAGAGAAATTTCCGAAAGTGACGCGCGTGTCGATAGTGATCGACGTCGATGCGAAGAAGCACATGTACATGGCCGAAGT
>JAGDAE010000224.1 GCA_017959645.1 Kiritimatiellia bacterium | reverse complement strand
TTCTCGCCCTCCCACTCGGCGTCTTCCCACGTGAAATCGGGTATGTCGGCCATCTTTTCGCCGTTCATGAATATCGCCGCCGACACCGGCGGCTCGGAGCGGTAGCCCATGCCGCCCTTGAACTCGAACTCGTAGACCGGCGAAGAACGGACGTCGGCCGGAACCGGGCGGGAGAGCCACTTAAGTTCGTTCCTCGCCTCGTCTCCTCGCGCCATCGACAGCATCCCGACGTCGCTTGGCAGATACGCATCGTAGGTGTCCGGGGCGGATATGGTGCGCATCCAGCCGGAATATTCCTTGACCGCCGGCGCTTCGATTTCGCCTTTCGGATCGAAAGCGGAGCTTTTCGCGTAGGCGATCATGCCGTCCATGAGGCAGACCGCTTCCGGCTTGAGCGACAGCAGATCGAGTCCGTTCGACATGAGAATCCTGCCCGTTCCGCATTTCGCCTGGCCCAGATAGAGGAACATGTCGGTTCCGCCCTCGCCAAGCATGAAAATGTCCTCGTTGTCGAGTCCCGGCAACGGCAGTTTCTGCCCGGTCTTGAGGATGCGGAAGAACAGCTTGGTGAGATATCCGTCTTTCGGCAGCTCTCCGAACACCGGACTGTCGGCGAGCGCGGTTCCGACCTGCTTGCCCATGAACCACCAGCCGAGGCTGACGTTCGGTTCTCCTTCGGCGCGGCCGATCGCGATCACCTTCTGTCCGCGTTCGAGCGCGGACGTAGCGAGCGCGCTCTTGGCCTGCGCGATGACGACCTCGGCTTTGGACGCCTCGCTCTCGCGCATCAGCCCGGAATACGCTTCGGAGAGCCGGTCGTAAAGCGCGTCCGCCGCCGCCACGCCCTCGAGCGCCTTCTTCTCTCTTTTCGGAAACAGCCAGAAGTCCCATGCGTTTTCAACGCCGGATATTTTCACTTTGAGCGACGCCTTGACCGGTTTTTCGAGCGCGGGAACCTCGAACGAAAAGCCGCCGGTTCCCTCCTCGCGTCCGCCCGCGAGAATCGCGCCGGCGCCGGAAAGTTCCCACTCGGCGCGGCCGGCCGGTTGCGGATTCTCGCGGAAGTCCGCGAACTTGATCTTAGCCGACAGCTTCTCGCCCGATACGAGGATGTTGCCGGACGGCTCGAAGTCGGCGAGCACGCAGGCCGGCGAGTTGAACACGGCGAATTCTTCCGGCGAAAGCCCGCCGTCTTTGGTCTCCCAGAACGGATCGAACAGCCCCTGCGCGGTATAGCTCGCCCCCTGCGCGACGACGACGTCGACGATCGTCCAGAAGATATGTCCGTCGCAATACGGGTCGGAGCGCGCCGCCTCGATTCCGCGTTTCTGGTAATAGGCCTGGAGCTTGTGCTGCGCGTATTGCAGCCGGTCTCCCCATTCCATTCCGATCCCGAAGCCGGCCAACCACCTCTCGCGCATCTCGCGCGTGACCGGCGGCATCCACGCGCCGGTGTAGCGCGACTCTTTGCCGCTGTCGAGCTTGATGCAGAGATTGAGGTACTCGTGTGTGATGAACGGCCGGTCGGGATCGAACGAACCGCGCTCCCAGACGTCGATCGGCCCGCCGAGATAGTCGGACGATTCCGGCGGGTTGTAGTATTCGAGGTGGCTGTCCTGGTTTATCTTGAGCCGGTCCGGATCCATCGTCTTGACATACCGGTGCATGTATTCGTCGAGCTCCCTGCCGAACGTCCCCTCGTTGCCCATCGAATAGACGGCGAACGACGGATGCCGGCGGTAGTTCTCCCATAGCTCCGTGACGTCGCGCACCGGATCGAACTCGAATCCCTCGCACGTCTGGTCGTTGTAGTACGGCAGCTCCGGCTGGATCATGATCCCCAGCTCGTCCGCCGCGTCGAAGTATTCCGGAACTTCGCAGTGCGTGTGCAGGCGCACGAAGTTGAAGCCTGCCGCACGCGCCTTCGCGAGATGGGCGCGGTGGAGATCCCTGTCCGGAACCGTCGCCCCCGAGATCGGGTATACGTGGTCGTCGCCGAATCCGCGGAAGTAGAACGGGCGGCCGTTGAGAAGGAATTCCTTCCCGCGCACCTCGAGCTTCCTCACGCCGAAACGCTCGAACCGCGTCTGCACCGTCTCGCCGCCGACCACGAGCTCGACCTTGGCCGTGTACAGGTTGGGGCTCTCCGGCGACCACGGACGGAACTCCGCGAGCGGCATCCTGTACGCGCCGGACGGATCGGGCGCGAACTGCCTCGGTTCTCCGTCGATCGTTATTCTCAAAGCCGCCTCGCCGTCTCCGCATACCGCAACGTGCACCTCGGCTTCGCGGCGGTCGAAATCGCCGCGAACCCACGCGTCGTCGATGAACGTCTGCGGCGTCGCCTCGATTTCGACGTCGCGGTAGATGCCGCCCCACTTGTGCATCGCGCTCATCAGCCCCTTGCGCGACGGCTGCAGGTTCGAGACCTGAGCGGCGACGGTGTTCTCTT
>JAGDAE010000223.1 GCA_017959645.1 Kiritimatiellia bacterium | reverse complement strand
CAGCGCGGCGTCAGCAGGGGTCGCGACGCCGCCGGCCGCGAAGTTGACGACCGGCAGCTCGCCGTGCTCGTGGACGTAGCGCACCAGATCGAGCGGAGCGGCCAGTTCCTTCGCCGCCTCGTAAAGCTCATCCTCGCGCAGCGACTGCACCCGGCGTATCTCGCTCTGCATCTTGCGCATGTGCCTGACCGCCTGCACCACGTCGCCGGTGCCCGGCTCGCCTTTCGTGCGAATCATCGTCGCCCCTTCGCCGATGCGCCGGAGCGCCTCTCCAAGATCGCGCGCGCCGCACACGAACGGAACGGCGAACTTCGTCTTGTCGATGTGCCGCACATCGTCCGCCGGCGAAAGGACCTCCGATTCGTCGATATAATCGATCTCGATCGCCTCGAGAATCCGCGCCTCGGCGATATGCCCGATCCGGCACTTCGCCATCACCGGAATCGACACCGCCTCCTGAATGCCTTTTATCATGGCCGGGTCGCTCATGCGCGAAACTCCGCCGGCCGCGCGAATGTCGGCAGGGATGCGCTCGAGCGCCATTACCGCGCACGCGCCCGCGCTCTCGGCGATCTTCGCCTGCTCCGGCGTCGTGACGTCCATGATGACCCCGCCCTTGAGCATCTGGGCCAGATTGCGGTTGAGTTCCTGTCTGTCGTCCATGATTTCTCCTTGCACTGTCTGAATGCCGGGATATTTTACCATGCCGCCGGCGTCGTCCGGTAATCGGTAATACCATCATTCCGCCATAGTCCGCGCCTATGGCGGCGGAACGCATCGCAGACGAAACGCTAGTCGAGCCCGAAGATGCCGCGAACCGTGCCGCGCACGTACGCCAGCGCAATCGCCGGGCTGCGGTTCTTGAGCGCGACCGCGACGTAGTAGACGGCCGACAGCGGCGCGAACACGAGCGCGACCGACAGCGCCTGGAAAAATCCGAAATGCCGTCTGGCAAAACGTATCCGGTTACGCGCGAAGCAGTAGGTGCGGCATGGTTTCTCGATGCCCAGCCGCCGCAGTTCGCCGGTGCATCCCGGCTCGAGAAAGCCGAGATGGCCGGTGCGCGCTTTCGCCGCGACCCATCCGGAACGGCCGCTCTCGATTATCCTCCACCCGAAATCCGACTCCTCGAATATCTGCACCAGGCTTTCATCGAACCCGCCGACCTCGTTGTAGACCGTGCGCGGAACCATGAAAGCGTTGGGGCTGTACGTCGTCGGCCAGTCGACCGGAAAGGCCGGCAGTTTCGCGACCGGAAGGTTCGCGCATCTGTCGCGCGGCTGCGAAGTCCAGCGGTTGAAATCGCTGCCGAGCGTCCAGACGAGATTCTCCATTCCCGGGCGCTGGTGCACCGAAAGCGGCGCGACCAGCCCGGCGTCGGGATGTCGTTTGAAGCATTCGAGCAGTTCTCCCATCGCGCCCGGCTCGAGCAGATTGTCGTCGTCGAGGAAAAACAGATACCGCCCTTTGGCGATTTTCACTCCATTGTTGCGCGACACGGCCTGGAAGGAGTTGCGTTCGTTGCGCAGATACCTTACGCGGCGATCGCGTCCGAACCGTTCCTCCACCAGCTCGCCGGTGCGGTCTGGCGAACAGTCGTCGACGATCACGACCTCGAGCGGAATCCCCTCCTGCCCCAGCACGCTCGACACGCAGGCGCAAACCATCTCCGCGCGGTTGTACGTCGGTATGATTACGGATATCTCCGGTTCTTCCGCCATGGTCGCATCATCCTTTCGTCGCGTAAAAATCTCCGCCGCTTTTCGCTTTCGCCGTCCGGGCGTCTTCGATTGCTTTGCGGTATATCTGCTCCAGCGCGTCCAGACAGCGCTTCTCGCCGCGCCAGAACGGAACCGGTCCGAGCCGTTTGAGAATTGGGGTCTCAATCTTCATCGTAGATATCCTCCGCGGCGATTCCGCGCAATTCCAGCAGCGTCATCGGACGGCGCGCAATCTCCTCGCCGAGCAGCGTCAAGACCGCGCTTGCGTGTTTGCACGGGTTGGCGTAGTCGGGGCAGCTGCACGCAGTGGTCATGTCGTAGACTCCCTTCGAAATCTTCCCGCCGGGAAACAGCTGCGCCCCCTCCTCTCTGAAAAAAACCTCCACCTCCATCGGCAGATCGTCGGCCGCGAGCCGCGCGGCCAGCATCGGTTCGGCGCGGATGCGTCCGGCGATGCGCGCGCGGACTTTTTCGTCCGCGACCCTGAAGTCGATCGTCACGCGGTAAGGATCGGGTCTGGTGCCGACGACCGACGCCTTGACGTGCGGACCTTCGATTTCGAGTTTCACGACCTGTCCGGACAGCGCGTAGTTCTTTCCCCTTCCGAGTCGGGATCCGAGCCCCATCGATTCGAGTATCTTGCGCCAGCGCATCGCCCACCAGGCTCGTCCGCAGCCGTTGCGCGGCTCCTGTGCGCGTATCCCCGTCGCGTAGCGCGGGATACGGATCGGATATCGCTTCTTTTTACTCATCAAGTTCAGCCGCCTTCAGCCATTCCGCCTCCGTTATCACGCTGTCCGCCAGCGCGCTCTTGGCCCGCAGGATGTCGTCAACATGCTCTTCGAGCGTGCCCTCGGTTATGAAAAGATGCGAGAACACCGTTTTCTCCTGTCCGATGCGGTGTGCGCGGTCGGTCGCCTGGTTCTCGACGGCCGGGTTCCACCAGCGGTCGAAATGGATAACGTGCGTCGCCTTGGTCAGATTGAGCCCGAATCCGCCTGCGCGCAGCGACAGCACGAACGCCCTCTCTCCGCGGCGATTGAACGCCGCATTCTGGCGCTCGCGTTCAGCCGCCGTCAGCGCGCCGTGCAGAAACGGAGTCTCGCCGCCGAAACGCGCGGAGATGCGCTCGCGCAGCATTTCGCCGACCTTGGCGTACTGCGAGAACACGAGCGCGCTCTCGCCGGCCGCGAATATCGAATCCAGCAGATCGTCGAGCCGCGCCAGCTTCCCTTCGCCGTCGCATATCAGCTTGAGTTCGTTTATCAAAGCGAAGATGCTTCCGCGCGCGTTTTCGCTCTGGCGATAGTCGGCCAGCGCCCGCTCGTACTCGGCTCGCTGTACCGGCGAGAGCGCGCAGTATTCGCGAATCTCGCGTTTTTCGCCGATCTCGCCCGCTATCGCCGGATCGCTCTTCAGCCGCCGCGCCACGAACGGCTCCAGCGCGTCGCGTATGCGCCGCGGATCCATCCGCTCGAACGTCTTGAGTTCCGGCAGAAAACGCGGATTGAGAAATTCCTCGATCGACCAGACGTCGGCGACCGAATTCTCGACCGGCGTTCCGGTGAGCGCTACGCGTTCGGGAATCGCCAGCGCCTTCGCGGCACGCGCGATTTTCGTCAGCGGATTCTTGAGCGCCTGCGCCTCGTCGAGAGCGACCGCCGCCCATTCCGTGTCGCGAAAAAGCCCGAATTCCCTCGTCAGCAGCGCGTAGCTGGTGATGACTACGTCGCTCTCGGCCACCCTCCGCGGAAAGCCGACCGAGAGGCTGCGCGACTCGCCATGGTGCACGTACACCCTGAAGCCCGGCGCGAACGCGGCGAACTCGCGCCGCCAGTTGGCGAGCAGCGTGAGCGGAGCGACGACAAGCGCCTTGGCGCCCGGCCGGCGCCGGCGAAGATCCGCCAGCCACGCGATCGTCTGCACCGTCTTGCCGAGCCCCATGTCGTCCGCCAGCAGCGCCCCGAACCCATTCGACGTGAGCGACGCCAGCCATTCGACTCCGCGCCGCTGGTACGCCCGGAGAGTCCCCGCGAAACCGTCGAGACGCAACTCCGCGCCCGCCCCCTTGGTTTTCAGCGACTCGACCAGGGCGCGAAGCTTTCCTTTGGCGATGGACGGCTCGACCGCGAGCGCCCCCAGCCGCCCGAGCCCCAGCGAAAACGCCAGCGCCTCCGCGCGCGACAGCGTTTTGCCGGAACGCTTCTCGAGAACCTTCAGCGCGTTGCGCAGGATGTTGCGGTCGACCTCTATCCAGCGATCGCGGAAGAACACGAGCGTCGAGCCCTGGTCGAGCATGAAGCGGATTTCCGCCGCCGTGACCTCTTCTCCCGCCACTCGCACACGGATTTTCGAAATCTTCGCGCATCCCGGCCGGGATGGATCGTCGGCTATCTCCGCCGACGAGCTTATCCCCGCGGCGATGTCGACTCCCTCTACCGTGTAGCCGGCGTCGGCGAGATCGCGTCCGCCCGAGCGCACGAAACTCTCCGCCTCGGTGCGGTTCAGCTTCGCACGCAGAACGTCGCCGTCGCGCTTTAGTTCGCGCAGCGGACCGAACACGTATGCGGCCTCGCCGAGGGCGCGCAGGCCTTTTCGCGAACGGGGTATGCCGACCGTTATCGAGAGATCGGCGAAACGGAAGACGAGCGCCTTGCGCTCCGAGTCGTCGCCGCCGCCGTGCCAGGCGGCGAGCTCCGCGGCGAACGCCTCGCATTCGCTTTCCGGACGCCGCACGAGCCCGCTTCTGCTGCGCAGCGCCGCCAGCCAGGCATCGTGGATCGTCTCGTGGCGCATGTCTTCGGCGTCTTCGGTGAGCGGCGTCATCGCCGAGCGGCGCACGAACTCGTCCACCCAATCGTTGTCGGCGCCGCCAGCCGCGCGCCAGCGGGCGTACCACGCGCCGTCGTCTTCTTTGCGCAGATCGGGAAAGAATCTTCCCTGCGCGACGAGATCGAGCGCCTCGCGCTGCTTGGCGCTCGGCTTCATTGCAGATATTCCGCCATCCCCCGCAACATCGCCTCCGCCTCGGGCCGCCCCGAGAGCAGATCGAGCCCCCACGAAGCGAACCCGTTTTCGGTCTCGGCGAGAAACACGCTGCATCCGTCCGCGCTCTCGCCGCCGATGATGATGTTTCCGGATCCGATTCCGTCGACCGGCAGCTCCCTTCCTTTGCCGGCGATCGCGAACATCTGCGGCCCGAGCCAGCCATCGTGCGGCAGATATTTGAGCGCCGGATGGTCTTTGATCGCGATTCCTACCTGCGAACCGACCGACCACCATCCGAGCAGCACGTCTTCGGACGCGTCGCGTTTCGGATCGAACTTAGTCCAGTCGATTTCGCGTCCGAGCGTCCATGCCGAATAGCCGGCGCGTCCGGACATATTCGCCTTGCCGACCGATATGGTCTTTTTCCCCGCCGCGACCGCCTCGGCCAGTTCGGACGATCCTTCCTCTGCGACGACGACCTCGCCGTACCGGCGCGCGCCGATGTCTTTCGGGAAAAGCCAGAAAACGAGCCGCTGCCCCTCTATGCCGCAGATTCCGGTCTCGAGCGTCGCCTTCGCGGGGCGCGCGACTTCCGTCTCGGGCAGATCGAGCCTCGCGACCGTGCGCGCCGGCCCGATCTCCTGCCGACCAGCGTCAATCTCGCCGCCTGCGAGCTCCTTCCCCTCCGACACGAGCCGCCAGACGATTTTCGCGTCAGCGAACGCCTCCTCGCCGTAGTGCGAAAGGATGAATTCCACCTCGTTCCCCTTCGCCTCGGCGAGCAATACCGTCGGACCGTTCACGCGGCGGATTTCCTCTATCGTCGCCTCCTTGACGTTCCAGAACGGATCGAACAACCCCTGATCGGAAAATTTTCCCGGGCTGCCGGAGATTACGTTCACGATGGTCCAGAAGCAGTAGCCGTCGCAATACGGGTCGGCGCGTGCGGACGCGAGCCCGTGCAACTGCCAATACGCCTGCAGCTTCCTCTGCGCGTCCTGCAGCCGGTCTCCCCATTCGAGCTCGAGTCCGGATTTCGCCAGAAACGCGGCGCGCTCGCCGCGCGTGACCGGCGCGGCGGTCGCGCCGGTGTAGAACGGTTCCTCGCGGCTGTCGGCCTTCACTGCGCAGTTGAGATACTCGTGGCAGACGAACGGCCGGCCGGGATTCACCGATCCCCGCGGCCATTCCGACGCCGGCCCGCCTTCGTAGTCGGAATTGCCGGGATGGTTCAGCCATGCGAACTGCGTGTCCATGCCCTGCTTGAGGCGGTCGGGATCGATCTCCTTCGCGAGTCTATACAGATACGAATCGAGCGCCTCTCCGAACGAACCCTCGTTGCCGTTCGAATACACCGCGAGCGAAGGATGGCGCCGGAAATTCCGGTACAGCTCCAGCCAGTCTCCGACCGGATCGAACTCCACATGCTCGCCGGTTATGTCGCCGTTGATGTACGGCAGCTCCGCCTCGACGAGAATCCCCGCCTCGTCCGCCGCCTCGAAATATTCCGGCACCTCGCAATGCGTGTGCAGGCGCACGAAATTGAAGCCCGCCGCTCGCGCCTGCCGCAGATGCTTCAGGTGGTACTCGCGGTCGGCCGGCGAATATCCTTCGAGCGGATATATCGCGTCGTCGCCGAAGCCGCGCAGGAAGAGCGGACGGTTGTTGAGGTAGAGCTCGTCTCCCCTGACTTCGAGCTTGCGAAACGCGAAGCGCTCGTACCGGCATGCCACCGTCTCCCCTCCGCGCACCAGCTCGATCTTGGCCGTGTACAGATTCGGGCTTTCCGGCGTCCATTCGCGGAACGGTTCGATCTCGAACGTGGTGCGCGTCTCGACCCTGTCGGCCGCGCCGCCGATCTCGACTTCCGCCCTGGCCTCGCGCCGGTCGAAATCGGTCCTTATGTAGACGTCGTCGATCCACACGTCCTGCGTCGCCTCCAGCTCGATCGTGCGGTAGAGCCCTCCCCAGCGGTGGCAGTGGTTGACGACGCCCTTGCGCCCGCGGCGCATGTTGTCCGCCTCGACCAGTATCTCCGCCTCTTCGCCGGGCTTCACGCAGTCGGTGATGTCGTATTTCAGCGTCGCGCACCAGTTGGCGACGTGCGCGACCTGGCGCCGGTTCACCCATACCCACCCCATCGCGTTGACCCCGCCGATCTTTATCCAGATTCTCTTGCCCGCCCAGCGCTCCGGTATCGTGACCTTGCGCCGGTACCAGCCGGTCCCCACGAAAGCGTGGTTCAGCATCTTCGGCGAGCAGTCGAACTCGAAATCCCAGCACGTCGACATGCCCCTGTCGCCGACGCCCTGTCCTTCCCATGCGCCCGGAACGCGTATCTTGCGCGCGCTATCCCAGTCCACCGTGTCCGCGAAAAGCGGATTGTCGTGGCTGTTGCGGCGCGGACCCTGGTCGTACCGGCAGGTCGCGAACGACCACTCCCCGGCGAGATCGATCGTATTCCCGTCGTCCATGCGCATGACGGAATTGACGATTGCCGGACGGCTCTCACGCATCCCCCATGAATCCGCGCCGGTGATCGGCGCCGAAAGCGCGGCGGCGAAAAAAAGAAATGTCATCGTCCAGCCTCCATGATTGTGGCGTTTATGTTCAAAAGCCCTTTCTTCTTGCCGTTTTTGACCAGCATGATTCCGACTATGTTACCATACTGGTCGTGGGAACGGTAGTGTATCTCCACCGTCTTGCGGTAGGCGAGATCCCTGAGCATGCGCTGCTTCGCGGCGGCGTCGGCGTCATCCGCCGCCGACACGGCTTCGAGCCGCACACATCTTCTCTGGCCGCCGTTTGGGGTCACGTAGACGGTGTTGAAGTTCTCGACGCCCGTCACCCTGCCGACGATCTTGAGCCGCCTCTCGGCTTCTTCCTGCGCCTGCCGGTCGAGCGCTTCGGCGACTTTGCGCTCGACCGGAACGATTACGCCGGCGCCGCCGCCGATCCCGACTTCGCGGGTCCGGAAACTGCGGTGGATCGTCACGCCGGGACACGCCGCCGCCCAGACCGCCGCCGCCGCAATCGCAGCGAGAAGCGCACGCAAAGCCGTCGCGTCCGCTTGCGGTTTCGCCTTTCCTACGAGCGACGCCACGAGCGTTTCGTACCGCGATTTCTTCTCCGCCTTGGCGAAATGCATCTCACGGCTTTGAGGAAAGTCCATCGTGTATTCAAGGGGATGGTCGAACTGTTCGCTCGTGAGATCGAACACGGCGCCGCCCACGACATTGAAGCAATGGAAGCCGCCGTCGCTGTTCGGGACGCCATACACTCCGCCGCCGAAGATATCCTGTGCGAGAAACGCCGTGATGGAGCATTGCCCGCAGGTCGGATCGGATTCGCTCCATTTTTTCTGCAGTCGTGGTGCGCATGTCTCCCGCCGCCAACAGCCACGCAGCAGCCGGTACAGACCGCCAAGCGACCCGACGAACGCATACTCGCGATTCGCCGGTTTCATGTCTGAATATTCGCTTCCGTAGAACATCGTTGCCCTTCCATTATGTATTATACCATATTTCTTCCCCCGCGTGGGCGGACAAACGCCGTCGAAGGTCGAAGGTCTGAAGGTCGAAAGTCGGAAGGTGCACTAATCGAGACGCCATTGGCGTCTCTCCTTAAGCGAAGCTCGGGCGGAACACCGTTTCTGGCATCTGATGAAGCGAACCGGATGCGCGGCCAAGCATAGCGGTTTACGTTATGGTTCGCGTAATCCGAAGTGAGCGTCATTGCCAATTTTCGCATAGCGAAAAACAGACGCGAACGTTGCCAGAAACGGTACGACGCCCAGCGTAGCGCCGCGGTACGGCGGAACGAGGACACCTAAATCGGCCGTCTGCGTCAGGGAGTACGGTTGCCTCGATTCAAGCCGCACACTGACAGGCACACCGGTAGCCACGCGTCCGGCAATCCTGTCAAAACCACCCCCAGCAAAACCCCAGAAAGCCCTTATATGAAATCGGGAAAGCGCCCATATAAAATCGCCCTTACCCCCTTATGTTTTCCCGAAAGCCCTCAGATGATTTCAGGCTCATATAGTAGTATCTTCGAATCGCGACTGTTCATAGACTTCGTGAGGTTCGGATGTGGTGAAATTGACCTGTCCGTCGTCGCGTTCTGGCGGACGGTCTACGAACCGCACATATTCCCTGATGAAATTCACCTTTACGTCACCGGTCTCGCCATTGCGGTTTTTGGCGACGTTGATCACCACCATCCCCTGCTCTTCGGGTTTGCCGGAATTCGGCCGCCACAGCAAAAAGACCACATCGGCGTCCTGTTCGATTGCGCCGGAATCGCGAAGATCCGACAGTTTCGGCCGGTCGTCTCCGCCCCTTGCGTTGCTGCGCTGTTCGTTGGCGCGGTTCAGCTGCGAAAGCACGATTACCGGAACTTTCAGCTCCTTCGCCATCGCCTTTATCTGCTGCGAGATCATGGAGACCTCTATCTGCCT
>JAGDAE010000222.1 GCA_017959645.1 Kiritimatiellia bacterium | reverse complement strand
TATTCGGGCGGGTCGACCATGGCCGCCGCGCTCGGCGGGGCCGAGGTCTGCCATCTTGACGCTTCGAAGGGGATGGTAGAGTGGGCGCGGGAGAACGCTAAGATCAACGGACTTTCCGAACATCCGATTCGCTGGATCGTCGACGACGCGCACAAGTTCATGAAGCGCGAGTTCAGGCGCGACCGCCGATACGACGCAATAATCCTCGACCCGCCGACGTTCGGACGCGGCGCGGGAGGCGAAATGTACAAGATCGAACGCGATCTCAAAGAGACGCTTGCGTTGGTTCGCGATTTGCTGTCGCCGTCGCCGCTGTTCGTGCTTTTCTCGAGCCATACGCCGGGGCTGTCGCCGGCGGTCGCGTGCAACGTTCTCGGGCAGCTTTTCCCGGCGGCGGAGATCGAGACCGGCGAAATGCTGCTCGAAGGCAGGGCTCTGCCGGCGCCGAGCGGCATATACGCGAGGGCGGAGTTCGGGCGATGCTGAAGCGCCTGTCGATATCCGGCTGGAAGCTGTTTCTGTCCGGCAAGGGGCTTTCGTTCCGCACGGGCAAGTATTTCGGCGAGGCGATGCTGGTCGGGGCGGCAACCGGTTTCGTCGTGGTCGCGTTCCGCTGCATGATTGATTTCTGCGATGTCGCCGCCCGCGTCCGCGGCCTGGACGGCGCGCGGTGGATCATGCTCGTTCTTCCGGCGGCGGGGGCTCTGCTCGGCCATCTTCTGATCAAACGCTTCGACAAGCTCGAGCATGCGCGCGGAACCGACAGTGCGGTCAAGGCCTACCACCAGCACGGCGGATACATAACGAGTACGGCGATTCCGGTGAAGTCGGCCGCGTCGGTCCTCACCGTCGGATTCGGCGGCTCGGCCGGCTACGAAGGCCCGGTCACCCTGATCGGCGCGGCGTGCGGCAGCGTGGTCGCGAGAATCCTCAAACTCAGCGTGCGGGCGCGGCGGATACTGATGGCCGCCGGGTTGGCGGGCGGAATCGGCGCGCTCTTCCAGGCGCCGCTCGCAGGCGCTATCTTCGGTTTCGAGATCTTCTATTCGTCCAGCGACGTCGAATACGAAACCTTGCTGCCGAGTTTCATCGCCAGCGCCGTCTCGTACACTGTCTACGCCTATTTCTTCGGATGGAACCCGCTCTTCTCGATGCCGGAATGCGCGTTCGAGAACGGACTGCGCCTGCTGCCGTATTTCGTCCTGGCCGTGATCGTGGCTTTCGGGGCGCGGATATACATCAGCTTCTTCAGAACCGCCGAGACGCGCTTCGGCGATCTGGCGCTTCCGGGCTGGCTCAAGGTGGTCGCAGGCGGACTCGCCACCGGCGCCATCGGCTTTTTCGTTCCCGAGATCCTCGGCCCCGGCTACGGCATAATCGAGGCGGCTCTCAGCGCGAAGGGGACGATGCTCGTGTTTTTCGGATTCTTCCTGCTCAAGGTCGTCGCCACCTCGTTCACCGTCGGTTCCGGCGGTTCGGGCGGTGTCTTCGCGCCGGCGCTCGTCTGCGGCGGTTCGCTCGGCGCGGCGACTGGAATCTTCTTCGAACGGATCCTGCCGGAGGCGTTCGGAATAAATCCGGCGGCATTTGCGCTGGTCGGAATGGCCGGGTTTCTCGCGTCCGCGATCAGAATTCCGATGGCGTCGATTGTCATGGTGGCGGAGATTTCGGGCAACCATTCGCTGCTGCTGCCGGCAATGTGGGTATGCGGAATCGCATTTTGGCTGAACAACGGGTGGACTATGTACCGCAGCCAGCCGCACAGTCGCGAATCTTCGCCGGTCCACCGTTGACGGCGCTCGATCATCAAAATGAGGAGGCAACATATGAAAATCGCGTATGCCGCAGTGTTCGCCGCGGCGGTTGTCTGTTTTTATCCGGCGTCCGCCGCCATCGACGACGGCGCGTTCATCCATCTCGATGCGGCCGGGAGCGAGTTCGGCATTGTCGTTTCAAACGGAGTTTGCCACGTGTCGCGCTGGTACGACGTGCGCGGGTTTTCGTACCGGTCGGCGGTCGCGCAGGCGCCCGGGCCGATAGGTGCGCTCCCGTCGCTGCAGTGCGGCGGATCTCCCTGGCTGGAGGAAAGCGGCTTTCTCGACGGACGCATGGCCATTTCAACCGGCGGCTTCAGCGGGGACGAGTCCAGAAGCGACGACTCGGGCGCATTCATTTTCGATACATGCAATGTGCGCGCCGGATTCATCGTCTGCCGGCCGAAGAGCAATCTCGAGCTTGCGTTTCCGCTCGCCTGCAGCTACGGCAACAACTACCATTTCCATCGCGGAATCGGCGGTAGGATATTGATCGGTGAATATGCAGATGCTGCGGTCAAGAGCGGCGAATGGAGATTGGACGGCGCGCTCGTCGATCCGCTCGAGGCGACCATCCCGACCGACAGGTTCTCGCTGCTGTCGTTCACCATCGCCGAAGGCCGTCCGGTCAATTCGCTGTCGCACGACCGCGACTGCCGCATCGGCGGCATGGAATACGCCGAAGTGCTGCTGTTCGACACCGCCATTGATTCCGCGCGGCGCGCCGAAATAGAGGCGGACATGATGGCGCGGTGGCTTTCGCCGGCGCCGGCAGCCGTTTCTCCGCTCAAGTTCGATTCGATCTCGTTCGCGTCTGGCGAGCCGGCTGCGCTCGACGTCGATTGCGATGTCGAGGCGGGGAGTATCGTCGGTTCGGGGGCGTTTCGCAAAGACGGAACGGGAACGCTGTCGATGCATATGCCGGCGGATTTCTCTTCCGTGACCGTCGCCGCCGGTACGCTGTCCGTCGCGGCGTCTGCGCAGAGTATCGTCGGCTCGGCCGATTTCCACATCGACGCAACCGACATGTCGACGATCGCGACCAACGCCGAAGGGCTGGTGACGAGAATCGATGACGCCGGCGGCAACGGACGCTTTGCGACTGTCGATCTTGCCGCCTCCGCCGCCTCCGGCGCGGCGTTGGCGACCGATCCGGGGTCGGGGCTCAAGACGCTCGACATGGGGGAATTCAGCGGTTTCCCGGGAACCGGCGAGGGAACGTGCGCCTTCGACTGGAGCGAGGAGCTGACCGGTCTGCACACCATCTTCGTCGTGTTCGGGCGCATGGGATCGTCTAGCTCGCAGTTCTTTCTCGCCAGCACCGGCGATTCCGGAAACGGCAAATGGCCGTTCCACGGCGCGAACGGGACGATATGCCACAGCATAATCGACAGCCATCCGATCGGCGTGAACTTCCGCCGCTACGCGACCTGGTCGCTAGACGGAGTACCGGTCGAAGACCCGTGCGACGCGGACAAGGGCGGGGCGCTCGTCAACGACCGGCTGCACGTTCTCGCCGTGCGCCTGCCGGGCGGCTACGAAGGCGCCTACGCCAATGCGATCGGTCTCGACCGCAATCTCAACACCGGCGGCATAAGGTATGGCGAAATCGTCGTATTCCGGCGCGCGCTGTCGGACGGCGAGTTCGCCGCCGTCGAAAACCACCTGCTCGACAAGTGGGCGTGCCGCCCGGCGCTCGACTCTGTGCTGGAACGCGCCTACCTGCACTTCGACCCGTCCGACGCCGATTCCCTTGCATTCGAGCCCGGCGGCCGGGTCGCGCGCATCGACGATGTGCGCGGCAACGGCCTGTACGCCTCGAAAACCGCGGTCTCGAAAGCGGCTCCGGCGCTGACGCAATCGGGAATGCTCGACTTCGGAACCTACGCGGCGGTGGTCGACAACGACTATTCGGCCATTCCCGGCGACACCGGATCGTTCCGGTTCGACCGCATGGCCGAGGGCCTGCACACGGTGTTCGTCGTCGTCGAGCGTCACGGAACCGTCGACAACGGCGCCTTTCTGCTAGGCTGCTCCGACGATGGCGGCAGCGCGTGGTATCCGTTCCATTCCACGGGCGGACGCTATTTGCACAACATCTGCCGATCTGCGAACTACGCCGGCAACAACGTCGGCCTTGCGGTGCTGAATGCCGCCTGGACGATCGACGGCGTCGAATATTCCGGCTGGGAACTGGACCAGGAGCACGATGTCGAATTCGTCCCCGATACCATGCACGTAATCGGCATCGACATCTCCGATGCCTATGGAACGGTGGCCGAGATGCTCGCCCACGATCGCTATTGCTCGATCGGCGGCATCGCTTACGGCGAGATTCTGCTGTTCAAAGAGCGGCTTTCGAAGTACGAACGTTCGCTGGTCTACGACTACCTGCGCGAAAAATGGCAGGGCGTGGAGCCGGCCGGTGGCCAAGACGGCTTCTCGAATGCGATCGCATGCCCGCCGCTCGCAATCGGCGTCGGCGCCAGATTCGCCGTCGACGGCGATATCGCGTTCGCGGACGGAACCGCGCTTTCGTTCACGCTGCCGGTCGCTCCATCCGGCGCGATTTCGGTCGACGGTACTGTCGCAGTCGGCGGAAATATCGCGCTTTCGCTCAATGTTCCCGCTGGCGCGGCATTGCCGCCAGGGATTTTCCGGCTCGCCGGAGCGACGGCGATGTCTTTCGCCGACGATCCATCGCAATGGACCATTGGCGGAAATCTGGCCGACAGATGCGGATTCGCCGTGGAATCCGACGGCTCGTCGCTACTGCTGCGCATACTGCCGGCCGGCCTCGCGATTTTCGTGAAATAGCCGGACGATAGCGAAAATGCGCAATATTTAAAATCGGCCGGCGGTCGCCGGAGAGTGGTCTCTCGAACGGAAAATGTCCGATTCGCGCCGCATCGTCTTCCGTGACAGCGAACGCGTAGCTTTTCTCGACGGGGAAGGCAATCTAATGTCGGGGCAGGAGATAAACCGCAAGGACGGCTCGCTCGCAATCCGCGTGAAGGAGCGCGAAAACGAAAGCGGAGAGTTTTCGCCCCGCTCCTGACGGAAATATGATATAATACACGCCAATTTTCAAAACACAAGGTGCAAAATGGGACAACTCGAAGAATCCGAAGAACTGACTCTCGATTTTACGAAACTTGAAAAAGTTGGCGCGCAGGTTTCGTCCACCCGCTCGAACGGCGGCGCTCCGTGCGATCCCGGAGTGATTCCGGTCGCGGTGCAGAACGCCGACACCAAAGAGGTGATACTCGTCGCCTATACCAACGAATTCGCGATGAAGGAGAGCTTTGCGAAGAGGAAGTTGATTTTGTGGTCCACGAGCCGCAACAAGCTGTGGTTCAAGGGCGAGACCAGCGGGGAGACGTTCGATCTGCTCGCGGCGTACGTGAACTGCGAGCAGAATTCGTTGCTGTATCTGGTGCGACCCTGCCGCAGAGGCATCTGCCACACGAAGAACGCCGCCGGCGCGCCGCGCAACTGCTATTACCGCAAGATCGATTTCGACACGCTGAAGCTCGAATTCTCAGATTCGCGCGGCGAAACGACACACTGAAAAACAACAGAGGAAAAACGTCATGGCCGTACTAGGGCAAGGTTTGGTTCTGATGATCGCCGGGATGGGCATCGTCTATGTTTTCCTTTCGCTCCTCATTCTCGTGACGAAGTTCTCGATGAAGGGGATTGGGAAGTTCGATTCTGTTTTTCCGCAGGAGGCGCCGAAGAGAAAGCCGGCGGGGGCGGCGGGCGACGACGCCGACATCGCGCTGGCGATCGCCGTGGCGCTCGGGTGACGGAGATTTCGGGAAAAGAAGCAAAGAAAGGCAATCAAAGAAATGGCGAAGAAAAACGTGAAGTTCATGCTGACCGCGTTTCGCGACGGGTTCCAGTCCGTCATCGGCGCGCGCGTCCTGTCGAAAGATTTTCTCCCGTGCGTGGAGGAGGCGTACGCGGCCGGGGTGCGCTGGTTCGAGGCCGGCGGCGGGGCGCGCTTCCAGAGTTGCTATTTCTACTGCCGGGAGGATGCGTTCGACGTGATGGACGCCTTCCGCAAGGCGGCGCCCGAGGCCGATCTGCAGACGCTTTCGCGCGGCGTGAACGTCGTCGGGCTGGAATCGCAAAGCTCCGACATGATCAAGCTGCACGCGCAGATGTTCAAGAAGCACGGGATGAGCTCGATACGCAACTTCGACGCGCTCAACGACGTGGACAACCTCAAGTGGTCCGGACAGTGCATCCACGACGCGGGGCTCAACCATGAAGTGGTGGTCACGATGATGGGGCTGCCGCCCGGCATCGACAACAAAGGCACGCACACGCCAGAGTTCTACCGCGACCGCCTGAAGATGATCATGGACGCGGGGATACCGTTCGACCGCGTCGCGTTCAAGGACGCGTCCGGAACCTCGACGCCGGCGACCGTGTACAACACGATGAAGCTCTGCCGCGCGCTGCTCGGCAAGGACGTGCACATCCAGTTCCACAGCCACGAGACGGCGGGCAACGGGGTGTCGTGCTATCTGGCGGCGCTCAGGGGCGGCGCGGACGGGCTCGACCTTTCGATGGCGCCGATGAGCGGCGGGACCTGCCAGCCCGACATCATAACGATGTGGCACTGCCTCGACGGAGACCCCGACTTCCGCTTCGACTTCGACGTCAACAAGATCAAGAAGGCCGAGGACTCCTTCAAGAACGCGATGCAGAAGTATTTCCTGCCGCCCGAGGCGATGAGCGTCAACCCCCAGATCGTCTGGAGCCCGATGCCGGGCGGCGCGCTCACCGCGAACACCCAGATGCTTCGCGACAACACCCTGATGGACAAGTACGACGACATGATCGCCGAGATGTACGACTGCGTGCGCCTCGGCGGCTTCGGCACGTCGGTGTCGCCCGTCTCGCT
>JAGDAE010000221.1 GCA_017959645.1 Kiritimatiellia bacterium | reverse complement strand
GTGACGAACCGTGCCGCACAGGCGCAGAGAAAGTGCAACCTTGCACTTTGAAAAGTCCATCCATGCACTTGTGAAAGTGGAACTATGGACTTTTCGAAGTGCCACTATGCAGTCCGCCGCGTCCAACCGTGGACTTTTCCGAGTGCAACCATGGACTTTTTCGAGTGGATGGTTGCACTCGAAAACCGCCATTATAGGGTCTTTCGCCAGCCATCGTGCCGCATAGCCATCCCCCCTTGGGAAACCCCGGCAAGCCCGGGTATAAAACCGGGAAAGCGCCCTATGAAATCGGCAAATCGCTCTTATGAAATCGCCCAAACCCCCTTATTGTTTGGCGAAAACTCTCTGATGTTTTCAGGTATGCCGGAATCGGTACGGACTATTTCACGAACACGGTGAGCCCGCCTCTCGGGAAGACGGCGACGATCTTGGTCGCGCTCTCCTCGTCTTCGCTGTCGTACGAGATGAACCTGCCGAGGTTGATATGCGAGAAGTTGAAACCGCCTGCCGCCTCGCATTTGACGAGCGTCGCCGTGATTCCGCCGGTTCTGCGCGCCGGCGAATCGTTCGCGATCGTGAAATCGACAGCGACATTGCCGGCCAGAAAGTAATGCCCGTTGTCGTTGTAGCAGTGAATCGGGCCGTTTTCGCCGTAGCCGGCCGACGGAACCGAGAATCTCAATTCCGGCGTTATGGCGACCTCGCCCGACATATCGCCGGCGGCGATCGAGAAGTAGCGCGACTCGAGCATCGGGCTCGCGCCCTTGAACTCGACCAGGCAAAAGCCCTTGCCGTCCGCGTCCTTCACCGAAAAATCGGTGTTGCGCACGAGATAGCAGCAGCCGCCCGACGGCTCGATGAACACCGAATCGTCGATAATCATGTGGAAGTTCCTGCCCGACTGCAGGAAGCTGCCGCCGTCCTGCGAATAGCGCGCGCCGTTCTTGAGTTCGAGCGTGTGGTTGTGTCCGTAGATGTAGGTGTCGTTGCGCGCCCTGAAATGGGTGCCGTCGAGAACGTAGGTGACGTGGTCGGTGTAGTAGTCGCCGTCGTAGAGGAATATTCTCGGCGCGTCGATGTACAGATCCTTGAGCGTCAAGGCCATGTCCGTACGGTTGTAGGCGGCCTGCCACCAATCGTTGTAGTAGATGGTCGAGGCGTAGTTGCCGTTGGCGTCCTTGCCGGTGCCCTGTATCGTGAGATCCATGCCGTCGGAGAACACGCCGAACCAGCTTACGTTCACGCCGCGATCCAGAGTCACAAGATACGGCTCGCCGGTTTCGTCGGCGCTGAACGAGACCGTGTTGTAGATCGTGTGAGGCCACGTCGCCTGTTTCGGGGAGCCGGGAACGGTCCAGTTCGCGGCGTCGGCCCACGCGCCGTTGTGGACCGACGGCTTCCACGAATACTGGTAGGCGTCGACGAGCCCGGCCGCCCCCGTCGCGCTCCAGCTCGTCCACACCTGCGTCGGGCAGTCGTTGGAGATCATGAACGCGTAGTACGCGGTCCTGTCCACTTCGGGGAATTCGAGCGTGACGCTGAACGACATGTCGCCCGGCGTCAATATCTTCGAGGCAGTATTGGTCATTGCATTCTGGTCGAAACCGGTGTAGAGATATACCGTCGCCCTTTCGCCGGCGCCGACGGTCGATGCGGTCATGTTGAACGTCGCGAACGCGTTCGAAGTACTGGCCGAGACGCTCGCGATGGCCGAGGCGGCCGCCGTGACGACGGTTATCACCGGCGCGACGTCGGTCTTGCCGTTGGCGCCGACGAGCACGGGCCTCAGATACCAGGTCGAGCCGGGCGTCAGGTAGTCGGCGGCGGAGACGTCTGCCTCGTGCATTACGTATTCGAAGCTTTCGCCGGCGGCCAGAACCGGTCCGTCCCACTCGATTGCGCCGCTCATATCGGGATTCTCCGAGACGTAGACGACCAGTTGCGCCGTCGCGCCCGAACCGGCGGCGGAGACGGCGCCTTTCACGGTTATCGTATCGCCGATCTTGCCGTCGGCGGCGACATCGCCGGCGAACGCCGGTCTCGAAGCGTCGGGCACGTAGATCGCGTCCGTGCTCCATTCGAACTCGCCGTTCTCCCCTATCGCGTAGAACCGCACGTAGTAGTAGGTTTCATGCGCGCCGGCCGGCCCGACGTACGAGACGGAAGCGTCGTTGGTCGTTATCGTCGCGAAGATTCCCGCGCCGTCCCAGTCGTTGGTCGTGGCGCCGCCGCAGTTGCTACCCCACGCGGCTCCGAGCCAGGCCGTCTCGCCGGTCTGCCAGCTCGAGAGCGAAAGTTCCGCCGTGAAACGGCCGTCGGCGACAGTGTACGAATCGACCGTGACGCCGCGCACCGGCGGCGACACGCGAAGGAACGAGCCGTCGCCCGGGTCGCGGAAGTAGTTCCAGTGCGCGAGCGAAGAATCGACCGTCTCCCATCCGTTCGTATTCCAGCCCGCGCCTATCGTCTTGCCATCCCAAGGGCCGGCTCCGCCGCCGCCGTCTTGGGTCTCGAGCGCGAAGCTGTACCAGCCGGGACCCGTCCACCATGCCTTCTCGGACGGCGTGAGGCTCGCCACGCCCCATGCCCTTCCAGAGTCGTAGACGAGTTCGCCCGCGATATACGTCCAGGCATGGTCGTCGACATCGGTGAAGATCTTGTACGTGACGTCGTCGAGGTAGATGTAGCCGCTGTAGAGATAGTACTGGGCGCTTACGACCGAGATCACGACTTCGTTGCCGTTCGTGTCCCACCCCGGCCAGGACGCGGTTCCCGTTCCGCCGCTGTAGACGTCGGCCTCGTACGGCTGGAGAACGCGGAAATGCTCGTAGTCCATCACGTTGTTGACCCATACGCCCGCGTGCGCCTCCCAGAGGCCCGCCATCGAAGCGCCGGGACCGGCCGAAGGTATCGAGCCGGTCGTGAACGTGAATATCGCGCTCGGCTCCGAAATCTGGTCGTTTTCGTTTGTCGCGTACAGTCTGGCGTAGTAGGTGCGCGCCGGCGCGAGATTGGCGAGAGTCGCCGAGAACGGCCCCGGCACGCTGCCGGCGAAGGTCTGGCTGAACTCGAGATCGTCCGCCGTATAGCCGTATTCGACGACTATGTCGCATTCAGAGCAGCCCTCGCCGCACGAAATCACCGCGCCGTTCACGACCGCGCTGTTGTAGGCGACGGAGCCGGTCGACGAATAGTTCGCGCGCGGCACCGAATTGTCGACGGCCTCGATCTCGGC
>JAGDAE010000220.1 GCA_017959645.1 Kiritimatiellia bacterium | reverse complement strand
CTCTCTCTTTGCATAACGGAATTCGTTTTCTTTCGTCGCGATTCCCTTCGGGTGCATATTTCTGACAGACTGGAGTTTGCCGGCGCGTTCGTGGATGTTCCAGACCGCTTCCTGGATGTCGAGTTTGATCTTCGGTTTGCGTCCCTTGCGCTTTTTCCCGGCGATCTTCTCCACCCCCTTCTTGACGGAGATTTTGATTTCCGCAAGCGACTTGCCGACGTCCTTCACCGCCTCGACGAGCGGCTCCGCCGGTTTCGGTTTCGCGCTTTCGCGCTGCTGCTCCGCTTTCGCCAGGAGGTGGGAATATACCTTGGCGAAATGTCCGGCAAGGCCCTTGAGCATGATGTCGAACGTCTTCTCGACATACTTCTCGTACGTCTCGGCGTCGCCGCAGGAAATCTGGCGTTCGGTCAGCATCGCGACAATGGAGCGTCCGGCCCGGTCGACGGCGATTATGTCGTCCGTACCGTGTATCTCGGCCAGCAGCTGGACGTACGTTGCGAGCACCTTGGAGAAGGCGCGTATTCTGCCGGTGACAGGAACGTTTCCTTCGCCGGTGGAAACGATTTCGGAGCGCAGGCGCAGGATCATGCGGTTGGTCGACGAAGGCGTGAAATCGTCGCCGATGTCGAGCTGTTTGAAGTACGCGAGCGCACGGGTGTATTCGCAGGCGTCCACGCACTCGCAGGCGTTCTCGGCGAAGTGGACGCATTGCCACAGCCGAGCGTCCAGTTCGTTGAGCGCCGTCAGGAGTTTGCGGTTTTTGCGGCTCTGGGCCAGTTCGTCATGCGAGTATGGCGTATAGAAGTCTTCCGGCGCGGCCGGGAGACCGGAGCGGACGTTTTTTCTGCTCATTTTCGAAAGTCATGATAAAGAGTTTCAAGATCGTGTTTTGTTCCCCCCGCCCTTCGCCTCCCGGCCTTGGCAGCTCGAGATTCCAGGTCCGGAACTTTACGCCGCCCATTATATCAAATTCCACCCCCTCGCGGGGCGAAGAAAGCGCAAAATCTTCCCCGCGAATACCACATTTAGATCTGAATATGGTATTCGCGGAATTCACCCCTTTGGAAAACGCCGGAAAGCCCTCATACAAATCTGATGTTTTTCAGCGACTGGCGAAGCCCGTCACGCGCACGAGTGCGGTTCTGCAGCATTTCTCCACGGCCTTGTCGCTGCCGTAGATGCAAACCGTGTTCTTTGTGCGGGTGATTCCCGTATAGAGGATCTCCCGCGTGAGGAGCGGGCTTTCCCCGTCCGGCGGCAGCACGATCGCAACGTCGCCGAACTCCGAACCCTGCGATTTGTGGATCGTCGACGCAAAAGCCAATTCGACGGCGGGCAAAAGCTCCATGCGGATGGTGCGGAATCCGCCGTTCTCCCCCGGCAGATGAAGCAATTCGGGATTGCCGGGCATTACGACGCCGACATCGCCGTTCGCGACATTCTGCAGACGGTCGTTCCTCGTTACCATCACTGGAACCGGGCAGTCTTTGCCCATCCGTTCCTTGATGCATGCGTTCAGCCGGTCGGCTCCGTACGGTCCCTCCCGCAGCGCACAAAGCACGCGGAAATCGTCGAGCCGCTCCAAGGCGCCCGCCACATCCCTGCACTGCGCAAAGCACGCAAACTTCTCCCGGCACATTTTCATGAAGCCGGGCCACGCCACGGGCGATGCCGGCGCCGCGCCGAGCGGCACATAGCCGGTTTTGCCGCCGCCGCGCTTGAGAATAGCCATCACTTCGTCCGGACGGTTGCCGTTCACCGCGTCCGCGACGAGCGAAATTTCGCCTCCGGGCGGGAAACGCACGCTTTCCCTGAGTCTGCACACCTGGACTCCCGGCAGGCGGCACAGATCGCCGAACACGCGGCCTTTCTCCACCGATGCGAGCTGATCGACGTCTCCGGCAAGCGTAAGCCTGCACCCTTCCGGCAACGCGTCCAGCAGTTTCGACATGAGCGGCAGCCCGATCATGCTCGCCTCGTCGACGATCAGCCAGTCCACGGCCAGCGGGTTGCCGCGTCCGTGGCGGAAGTTCACGAGATCGCGCCGCGATCCCAGCAACGCATGTATCGTCGTTGCGGGCGCCGTCCGGATTCCGGCCTTCGCCATCGACTCCGTCATGCGCGCGGCGGCCTTGCCCGTTGGCGCCGCGAGCGCGAGGCGCATTCCCGGGCGGGAATCCTGCAGATACTTGACCGCGCGCGCGATCGTGTGCGTCTTGCCGGTGCCCGGCCCGCCGGTCAGAATCGCGAACTGCGCCTTGCACATCGCCGCCACGGCCTCGCGCTGCTCGGCGCGCAGCCGCGAATAGAATGCGTCCTGCGGCAACGCCACATCCCCGGCGGAAACGTTCGCGGCCATCGCGGCAATCCGGTTCGCCACGTTCCGCTCGTACTGCCAGTTGCGGCGCGTGTAGAGCAAGCCGCCGCATACCACAAACGGCGTCTCGGCGCAATCCGTTGCGCACGACGCGTCGACGAAGCACGCGACAGACGGTTCGGAGGCGAGAGCATCCAGTTCCTCTGCGCTCGCGCGCCGGCAGACGTCGCCGTTCTCCTCGCCGGCGACAACCGATGCGCAAATTTCCGCAACCGCCGCATTCCCGCCGGTCATCCGCACGACAAAATCCCTGACCGCGTTTTTCATGTTTCAGCCCTCCAAGCCCAATGCGGCGGAAAGCCTGTCGAGCAGCGCCTCGCCCGGACGGTCCTCGTACACCGGCGCCACGCCGCCAGCCGCGATGCCGCGCAGAAAACAGTAGCGCACGCCGCCGAAGTTCCTCGCCCACGAATAGTTCCCGCGCATGGTCTCTTTGAGGAACCGGTGCAGCGCCACGGAATAGATCAGATACTGGAGAAAGTACCACTTCTTGGCCATTTCGGCGGCAACGCCCTCTTTCGTGAAGCCAGAGGCGTCTGCGTTCAGCCGGTTCGATTTCCAATCGACCACGTAGTAGAAGCCGTCCCTGCGGAAGACGAGATCGAGAAACCCCGCCAGAAAACCCTTGGGAACAGGACGATTCCATCCGTCAAGCATGTCCAGAAACACCCTCTTGGACGCATCCGCCCCCCATTCTTCGCGCAGTATCTCCGAAATCGCGGCCGTCGTATCGGCCGCGGCCGAAGAAGAAAAATCGAACTCCCACTCGCTGAACCTGTCCGCCATGGAGACGTCCCGCAGCGCAAACCGGCCACCGTCCGGCGACCGCAAAGGATAATCCAGCGTGGCCGCGACCATGTCCGCCACCAGCTTCGCGTTTTCCGCGAACTTCTCCCCGCCGGCTTCGCCGAAGCCGTAGAGTTTCAACGATCTTTCCGTCTCGTCCAACACGGCCTTCGATCCGGCGTCGAACGGCAGCCTTTCCAGTATCTTGTGCCAGCACATTCCAGTCCTCACTCCGCCCGGCAGGGAGAATATGCCGGACGGCGTCCCGGCAGCGTCCGGTTCGGGTCCGTCGAAGTCGTGCTCGCCGTCTCCCGCGCCGTGTGCCGCCGGCGCGAGCGACGAAAAGCTCCCCTTCGACCGCCGCATGGAATACTCGCGAGGAACATGCGCCTCGTCCAATTGCGCCGGTTCTTTCGCCGGCGGAACATACGGAGGCGGGGGCGTTTGCGGCGGAACGTATTTCGACCAGGCGATCGGCGATGTTGCGTCGTTCTCGCCCGCCCCGCGACGCCGCGCATTCGCGAAAAGGCGCCCCAGCGGAGAACCGGAATCGGGCGGCTGCGCCACCACCACCGTCCGCTTCGTCGCGCGCGTGAAGGCGACATACAAAAGACGCATGCGCTCGGCGTCGCACTCGGCCTGCGCCTGCGCCTCCGCCTCGTCAGACATCCCGACGCGCAGATCCATGTTTCCGTCATGGTAGAAGTACGGCGCTTTCGCGTCTTTGCCGCCGGACAGCGGCACTATCGCGACCGGAAACTGCAGCCCCTTCGAGACGTGGATCGTCATGATCTTGAGCGCATCGCTCTCGCTCTCCAGCTGCCGGGCATACTCCTCGGAATCCTTCTCGCCTTCGCCAGAGCGGTTGATCCGGTCCGTGATCCAGTTCACGAGCGCCTCCGGAGACGGGCCGATCTCCCGCATGGCGGAATCGGCCAGGTCGACGATCTGCATCAGATCGGCCAGAAGGCGTTCGCCGCCGGGCAATTTCGCCAGATTTCGCCGGAAATCGCATTCAGGCCGCGCCCCGAGGGCGGCCAGCGCCACGTCGAACCCTTTGCGCCGCCACATCCGGCCGAGGTCGCCGAAGAAGCCTGTCATGTCGGCAAGTTTATCCTCGTCGGCAAACAGACTTTCGCCGGACGGGAAGAATCGTGTCAGCAAAGCCGCTTTCAACTGTCCGCGGCCGCCCATTTGCGCCATTGCCATCAGCACCTGCCTGAAGTCTGCGGCCAGTTCGCCGGCGAAAACGTTCCCCGCCTTCTGCAGAACCGCCGGCACCCCGGCTTCCCTGAGCATGTCCCGGCAGGCGTCTCCGTCGGCGTGCCGTGAAACCAGAATGGCGATATCCTTTGGCGAAAGCCCGCCATCCCGCTGCTCTTCGAGGATGTCGAGAACCGTGTCGACCACGGCCTGCAGATGCGCGGACGATTTCTCCACCTCGACAATCCTAAACGGTGACGGATCGTCGCCGCCGCCGGGCAGCTTGAACGCCTCCTTGCCCGCGTCGGACAGAAGTTCGCATGAATAGCCGATCGTCCTGTCGCCGAAAGTGCAGTCGCAGGAGCCGTCCGGTCTGCGCCAATCCATGAACAGCGCGTTCACCGCGTCGACGAGCCGCGGCGTGGACCGGAAGTTACGGTCGAGGCGGAATGTATTCGCCGCCACCGCCGGATCGGTCACGGCCCTTTTGTAAGTGTATATGTCGCCGCCGCGGAACGAATATATCGCCTGCTTGGGGTCGCCGACGAAGAAGATGGCCGGCGCGGGACGGACTTCAGGATCGAGGAACACGCGACGGAATATGTCGTACTGGACCGGGTCGGTATCCTGGAACTCGTCGACGAGCGCCGCCTTGAACTCCTCGCGCAGACTCGCCGCGAGCGCAGCGTTGTTCTCCAGCGCCTCTTTCAGGCCGCGCAGCAGATCGTCGAACGTCTGCGTTTCGCGCATAGACCGGTCTTCCTCGTAGGCGTCCACGATCTCCTTGGCTCGCTCGAGCGCGATCTGGCCGGGATCGTCCGCCGCGCCTTCGTCCACGATCCAGCCCGACTTGCCGGAGAGCGCCTGCACGAATCTGTCCAGCATGCCCAGCTCGAGACCGTCCTTCGCCGGCCCGGTAAGCGTCTGGCGCTCCCGCCGCCACCAGTCACGCACGCGGCGCGACAGGTCTTCGCTTTTCGTATCCGCGAATTCGCTGCGAAAGGCGCTGCCGGTCTCGAATGCAAAGCGGACGAGCGCCCTGCGGCAGAATCCGTGTATGGTGGAGATGGCGGCCTGGTCGAACTCCGCGAGCGCCAGCTCGATTCTCGTTCGCGCCGCCGCATCGTCACGCGCGCATCCGCGCAACTTGCGCAACCTGTCCAGTTCGCTTTCGCCGAGACCCGCGATGTCGCCGGCGTACAGCCGCGCCATGTTCGACAGCACCGAGCGCACGCGCTCGCGCAGTTCCTTCGTCGCCGCCTCGGTGAAGGTCATCACCTGTATCTGCGACACTCGAAAACCCTTCTCCGCGACAAGCCGCACATAGATGTTCTGTATGTTGTGCGTCTTGCCGGTGCCGGCACTCGCCGCCACCAGGTGGGGGCCGTCCAGACCGAATGCCGGATCGAATATCGCGTCGCCGAAGCCGATTTCCCTGTCGCTTTCCATCTCTGCCGCCCTATCTTCCGTACGACGAAACTATCCGCTTTTCGCAGTCGCCCAGCGCCTCGGCGAATCCGGGCGGGAGCGCGTCTTTTCCGCCGCCGTCCAACGCAGCGCCGAAGTCGAACGGCATCGGCTTCATCGCCTGCGCGACGATGCGCGCGAGGATTTCGCGGGCCTCCGCCTGCGCCAGCGGACGGTACGTCCGCACGGGATCGTCCTTCATGCACATCATCGCCGTCACGAATCCGTTCCCGCCCGCCGCGTGCCCCGCGACATGGCGGATCCACGCGCCGATCTTGGCCGACTCGAAGATTTTGGAATAATCCGAAAACTCGAACACATGCGCCAGCCGGCCATGCGGCAACACGTCAAGCACGATCTCTTTGCGGCAGCCCGTCAGCACGACACGATGGCCTTCAACGTCAAGTTCCACATGATACGGCACGATCTCCGCCCCGTCCTCCCACTCCGCGAAAGCCTTCGCCGCGCTCTTGCCGCCGCAATCGAAACCTTCGTTCTCGGCTTTTTTGTATTTAATCCGCCTGGTTCGGTATTGTTCGCCCGCGTCCGCCTTGGCCTGCACTTTGGAGGCCAGTTCGGCGGCATCCATCGTGATTCCCGACTCCACCAGACGTTCCGCCTCGCCGTCGACGTCTTCCACCGCATCCGCTCCGCGCACGAGCAGCTCCCGTTCGAGCCGGCGCGGCAATGCGGCCTCGAGGGAATCTTCATCCTCCAGAACGCCGCAGCCGGGACGCGAGAGGCTGGCGCCCAGACGGTTCCGCGCCAGAAAACGGTTGGGACGCGAATAGAACTCCGCAAGATCGTCGACTTCTATCTCCGTATCGCCCGAAACGGCGTATTCGAACGGCGCGACCTCGACCGGCGCCACGTCTCCGGCCTGCTTCAGCGTCAGGGCGAGCGCGGCATCGTGGTTCGCCGCGGAATAGCTCGGCGGAAGCGCCTCTTCGGAATTTTCCGCTTTCGTGAAGTAGCGCGGACTGTACGCCTGCAACGGATGCCGGAACGTCTTCGTCTCCAGCCCCGACGCCCTGAACCACTCCAGGAGATCGATCAGCGGAACTGCCGCCGGCATCTCGTCGTTGGAGCGGACGTTCCGCCCGACATAGCTCAACGCAAGCCGTCCCCGCGCGCCCATGGCCGCCTTCAGCAGCGCCAGCGCGTCACGGTCGCGCACCGTCGCGTCGAACATCGTCGGATGCCGTCCGACCAGATCGAACGCGGGACGATGCCCGGCCCGCGGAAACGCGCCGTCGTTCAAGCCGCATATCCACACGAATTTCGCCGGCACCGCCGTGCCGATCATCAGCGGCGCGACTCTCACGGCGTCGTCGGCGGATTGAAACCGCCGCACGCCCGACTTCGACGCCGCCAGCACCGCCGCGCACATCACCTCGCCCGGCACGGGATCGTCCCGGCCGGCGGAACCGCCTGCTTCGCGTGCTGCCAGCGCGTCTCCCGTAGCCGACACGACCGCGCGCCGCAGCCCCGCCAGTTCGTCTTCAGAATCTCCGTCGCCCAGATAGAAGTCGTCGACGGCCTGCACGAGCCGGTCGCGCCACTCCTCGACCGGATGCGGCTTTTTCAAAAACGCTCGAAGGCCGGCAAGTTTCGTCACGAAAGCATCAAGCGCGCCGGCAAGCCGCGCACGATCCGCCTCGACCGAACCGCACGGTCTGAACCGTCCCAACTCCCCGGCCCCGACCAACGCCTCAGGATCCTCCCGCCGCCCTACGAGCGCGTCCATGGTGAAACGATCCAGCCCGCGCCGCCAGGTGAAGGGATGGTTCCTGCCGGCGACGCCGAGGATGTCGTTCACGTCCGCGTCGTCATATCCCCAATGGATGTTGTTGCCGCACACCATGTCGCGCAGCGTCGAAAGCCCTTCGGAATCGATGCCGAAACGCGCGCCGATCTCCGGCACGCCAAGCAGGGCGAACACCGCGCTCGCTTCGAACCTGTTGGTCCGGAACGCAAGCATTTCCTCCAGCGAATGCGCGACCGGAGTCGTCTCCTCTGCGCAGCCGTCGAGCGCGAACGGAATATTTTCCCGGCCGCCGGCGCCGAACACCGACGGCACGAGCGGCGCGTACGCGCCCCAATCCGCGCACAGGACGATTGCGTCGCACAATCGCGCTCCCGGCTCCTCGCGGAAGAAACGGTGCAGCGCGTCGCGAGCGGCCTCCAGCTCGCGGCGCGGCGAATGGCAGACATGGATTTCCGGGACGATATTCCGCAGCGCGGAGAAGGTTTCCGCCCCTTTGTCGCCAACCCAGTCGTCGAAATCGACTTCGGCGAGATCGAGCTGCGCCGAAAGCACTCCGCGCGCGCCGCCGGCCAACGCGCCGAGAAGCCGCGCATCCGGCGACCCGAACATGTCCGCCGCATCCGGCTCTGGCGGCGTGTCGCCGCTCTGCAAAGCGGCGAGCACCGCCCGCGCCCGCTCCTTCCGCGCTTGCTTCTTCGTGGGGTCGTCAAGCCAGTATTCGCGCGAAGGATTGAAGTTCCAGAACGACACTGGAACGGTCTCGGACATCTTCCGCAGCATCTGCAGATATGGCCACGGCGCAAAGGCGACATCGAATACGTGAATCGCCAGATAGCGGGGAAAGCCGTTCGCGCAAGCCACATTCGGGTCCGCGCCGGCGCGAAGGGCGTACGCATAGTCCTTCGTGTACGTGCCAGGCACCTCCTGCGCAAGAAGACGGTAGAGCGCGGCCTGCCAGCGGTCGGGGCCGGACGGCAGATCGCCCGCCTCCCATCTGGCCAGCATCCGGTACCGGGCGCCGAGATAGTCGTCGAAGAGCTCGGCAAGGCGGGAAGCAAGCTCGAAACGGCGCCGGTTCCGAACCGGTTCCGCCGCCCGCTCCACGTACGCAACCGGCACCGCGAGATCGGGGTTCTGCGACTGGTTCTTCAGGATGGCGTAGATGCGCCAGGCCATCACGTTCTTCGCGTAGGGATGTCCGGACGGGTTGCGGCGCGCGCCATCCCTCCCGCACATCGCCGCCAGCCAATCGTTCGCCAGCTCCGGCAACGGCTTGAAGTCGATGTTGGCGAGTATGCGGCGCGCTCCCGGATTGCGGTGAAGCAGAAAACAGTCCCGCAGCCAGCTACGCGTCGACATGTCGCCCACGACGATGCAAGTTCTCGCGAACGGGTCGCCGGCGGGACTCCCCTCCCAGTCCGAAAACAGTTTTTCGGCCAGCAGGTCAAGTCTGTCGCTCCAGTTGATTTGCAATGGCATGACGTTACAGGTTTCCGGTAATGACCCGCTTCAATCTGCCGCCGGCGACTTTCGCAAGTCTGCGGACGTCAGCGGCGGGCGTCGGCCGCTCGCCGAGCATCCGGAAACTGGGGAAGAACCGCGTCACGTGCAGCGGAATGTCCGGCGAGACGGACGCGATGAATGCGGCGATGGCGTCGATGTCCTCGTTCGAATCGTTGCGCCCCGGCACGACGAGCGTCGTCACCTCGACATGGCAGCCGGCCGCGTGCAGGGTCCGGATCGTGCGGCAGACGGTGTCGAAACTGCCGCCCACCCAGTCGTAATAGTCCTGCGACGGCCCCTTCAAGTCGATGTTGGCCGCGTCGATCAGCGGGGCCAGCGCGTCGACGACCGGCGCCTCGGCGCATCCGTTCGAAACCAGCACGTTGGCGAGATTGCGCGCGCGAATCTCCCGTGCGCAGTCGAGCACGAATTCCCAGCCGACAAGAGGCTCGTTGTACGTATAGGCGAGCCCGATGTTGCCGCGTTCCTCCGCAAGACGCGCGGCGAGACCGGCGAGTTCTTCCGGCATCGCGCGCTTGAAACCTACCTCGTCCGCTCCGCGCTGCGAGATCGAATCGTTCTGGCAGAACGGACAGCGCAGATTGCACCCGCAACTGCCGACGGAAAGGACGTTCGCGCCGGGGCGGAAGAAAGCGAGCGGCTTTTTCTCGACAGGGTCGAGGGCGAGCGAGGTGATGCATCCGTAGTTGGCAGCGACGACGCGTCCGTTCTCCGCCCGCCGTGCGCGGCAGAAACCGGTCTGCCCCTCCGCCAGCCGGCAATGCCGCGGACACGTCGCGCAAACCGCCGGCTCATTCATGAAACACCTCGGCCTGGAACGTCTCGAACGTCGCGCCGTCGCGCCAGCCGTCCGCCGGCAGCCCCGCCTTCAGCGACAGATTCGAAAGCGTCGTCGGCAGATCCCATCCCTGTTCGGGCGCGACCTGCGGCAAAAAGACGGCGAACGCATCCCCCTTCTCGAGCGTCATGCCATCGCGTCCGAGGACGATGTCGTGCCACGAGCCGACGCGTCTTGGCGGCGTCAGCGCCGAAACCTCTACGCGCAGACCGGCGAGTTCGCTCTCCGAGACTGGCGAAAAACGCGGATCTCTGCGCGCCGCATCGATCGCGCGCGCGGCCACGGCATCGGCAAGCGGACGCGACGGCAGTATTTCGCCGATGCATCCGCGCAACGCGCCGGTGGCGCGGTCGGTCAGCGTTACAAACGCTCCCATCTTCTCGAGCGCGGCCGCCGGCGCGGCGGACATGTACGCTTCGCGGCGAAGCGGCTGCCCCGTGCGGACGGCCCGCTCGACCGATTCCCGCGCAAGGCGCAGCAGAAACGCCCGCGCCCCGGCATCCAGCACAGCATCCTTCTCTCCCGCCCAGACAGTGCGGCCTGCGGCGGCAAGATAGCAGACGAAGCGCCTGTAGTCCCGGTCGCCGTCGCCGGACGTCGCATATTTGAGGAGGGAAATCGCGGTTCCCTCCGGAACGGCCCGCAAGGCGAGCTCGATCGGCACGCGTCCACAGATGGTGGCGCCGGTTTGCCGGACGCTTTCCGCGAAACCGTCCGCGTCTCCCTTGGCGATGAAGCCGAAAGCCTCGCCGTCCACTGACGCGACCTTGTCGCGCACGCGCAAATCTCCGCCCGTGCCGTATGGCGCATAGGAGAAGTCTTCGCCGTAGTGCGTGAAGTCGGACGACACGACGAGCAGAGTCTTGCCGTCCATCAGCCGTGCAAGCGCCCGCGCGCACATCGCCATCTGGTCGCCCCCGAACTCCCCGGCCACGAAAGGCGCGATCTTGAAGCCGTCACCGAGGGCGAGCTGCAGAAGCGGATATTCGATCTGCGCGGAATGTTCGCCGCGGTGGACGCTGTCGTTGGCGGAAACGGGCGCGAGGAGCGCGAGGCGGTCTATCCAGTCGCGGTCGACCGCGATCTT
>JAGDAE010000022.1 GCA_017959645.1 Kiritimatiellia bacterium | reverse complement strand
GAGAAGTGCTACGTGCTTTCGGCGGCGAAGGCGAAGGAGGAGGACGGCGTCTGGCGGGAGGAGTGCAAGCGCGAACTGGTCAAACTGCAGCAGGGAGACGCGGACAACCTCGCGCTGTGGAAACGCTTCATCGACATCTCTATCGGCGAATTCGAGAGGATGTACCGCAAGCTGGGGGTAAGGTTCGACACCTACCGCGGCGAGTCGTACTACAACGGCACCATGCCGGGAATCGTCGAGCGTCTCGTCGTCGCCGGACTTGCCAAAGAGTCGGACGGGGCGCTCATCGTCGATCTCGGGGCCGAGAAGCTGGGGGTCGCGATAGTGCGCAAATCGGACGGCGGCTACAACTACACCACCAGCGATCTCGCGACGATCGCGACGCGGGAGAAGGACTACGCGCCGGACCGCGCGATCTATGTGACCGACGCCAGGCAGCAGCTGCATTTCAAGCAGGTGTTCTCGATCGCCGCCAAGATGGGGTTCAAGTCGAAGCTCGTGCACGTTCCGTTCGGGCTGATGAGCTACCAGGGCAAGGCGATATCGACCCGCGAAGGCAATCTGATCAAACTCGACGATCTGCTGTCGGAGGCGGAGCGCAGGGCGTACGAGATCGTGAAAGACCGCGGAGGAACGCGCGAGCTCGCGGCCGAGATCGGCATCGGCGCGGTAAAGTATTCCGACCTCAGCCACGACCCCATAACCGACATCGATTTCAGCTGGGACAAGGCGCTCGCGCTCGAGGGCAATTCGGGTCCGTACCTGCAGTACGCCTACGCGCGGGTGTGTTCGCTGCTCGAAAAGGCGGGGAGCGACGGCAAGACGGGGGCGTTTGCGATCGCGACGCCGGCCGAGAAACATCTCGCGCTGCAGATTCTCGAGTTTCCGGGGGCGGTTGCCAGGGCGGCGGAGGCGTACAAGCCGAGCGTGCTCGCCGACTACCTTTTCCAGACCGCGCAACTCTATTCGAGCTTCTACCAGAATTCGCCGATCCTGAAGAGCGACGACGAAACGAAACGCGCCCGTCTGCGGCTGTGCGCGCTTTTCGGGGAGGTGTTGAGCCGCGGACTGGATCTGTTGGGAATCGCGACGCCGCGACACATCTGAAACATGGCCGGAACGGATAACTTCGACTACAGGGCCGCCGAAGGGCGCTACGGCGGCGGCATGGAATACCGCAGATGCGGACGGAGCGGGCTCAAGATGAGCGCGCTCACGCTCGGGTTCTGGCAGAACTTCGGCGGAATCGCCGACTTCGCGACGGCGAAGGCGATGATGGAGCTTGCCTTCGACAGGGGGATAACCTGCTTCGATCTGGCGAACAACTACGGCCCGCCATACGGCAGCGCCGAAGAGACTTTCGGGAAGCTGATGGATCTGTCGTTCCGTCCGTACCGCGACGAGATGTTCGTAACCACCAAGGCGGGATACGATATGTGGGCCGGGCCATACGGCAACTGGGGCTCGAGAAAGTATCTGCTTTCGTCGCTCGAGCAGTCGCTCAGGCGCATGCGGCTCGATCATGTCGACCTGTTCTATTCGCACCGGTTCGACCCCGACACGCCGCTCGAAGAAACACTCCAGGCGCTAGTCGACGCGGTCCGGCAAGGCAAGGCGGTCTATGCGGGAATCTCCAACTATCCGGTCGAGGCGGCGAAATTCGCGGTCGGCTACATGAAATCGCGCGACGTGCCGTGTCTATGCTACCAGGGCAGGGCGAGCCTGTTCGACCGCCGGCATCTTGGGGCGGGTGGAGTTCTGGAGGCGATGGATGCGAACGGAGTCGGTTTCACGGCGTTCTCGCCGCTCGCCGAAGGGCTGCTCACCGACAGATATCTAAACGGAGTCCCCGAAGGTTCGAGGATGTACCGAGGGCACCATCTGACGCGGGACAAGCTGACCCCGAAGACGCTGGCGGCGATACGCGCGCTCGATGCTATCGCCCGCGAACGCGGGCAGACGCTGGCGGCCATGGCGCTTTCGTGGGTCTTGAAGCGCAAAGGGGTGACGTCGGTCATCGTCGGGACCAGCCGCGTTTCGCAGCTGGAGGCGGATCTCGCTGCGGTCAATTCGCCCGATTTCACCGCCGAGGAGGCGGAGGCGATCGAAAGGGCGATCGGGTGAGAAGGTTCTCGGTAGCTGCAGCCGATCTTGCCGTGCTCGCTTTCGCGTATGCGGGAGCGTTCGCGGCGCGGATGAATTTCGTCGAGCCGCTTTGCGGGTGGCGGCAGGCGTCGGTCAGCGCGATTTCGGCGCTCGTCGTGCAGATGGCGGCGCTGACGGCGCTCGGGCTCAACCGTCCGTGGCGCTGGCGGGTTACCGGCTCGGACATTCCGCGCTACGTTTCGGCGTTCGCGATTTCGGCTTCGCTGCTGCTTTTCATGCGCTCGTTGATGGCATCTACCGCGCTGTCGTGGGCGCGGCCGCCGTATTCGGTCACGCTGATCGACATGGTGTTCGCCTTTTTCGGCATCATGGCATTCAGGTTTCTGCGCGAACGGTATCTTGCGGACGCCTTCGGCGTCGGACCGTCCCGCAAGCCGGCCGGGAGAAAGTACGACGGTCTTTCCGGCCAGGTCGTGATGGTGACCGGCGCCGGCGGTTCGATCGGCGGCGAAATCGTCCGCCAGGTGCTCGAAGCCGGGGCGAAACGCATACTGATGGTCGAGCGCGGCGAGAACGCGCTGTACCGGATCGATCTCGAAGTCGGCTCCGGAGTCTGCGTTCCGCTGATGATCGACGTGAACGACGAGGAAAAGCTGGAGGCGGTGTTCGAGGCGGAGCGGCCGTCGGTCGTGTTCCATGCCGCGGCCTACAAGCACGTCCCGATGTGCGAACTCAACCCCGAAGAGGCACGGCGGAACAACACCGAGGCGACCGGGAAGGTCGTCAGGCTGGCGAAGAAATACGGCGTCGGGAAGCTGGTGTTCATATCGACGGACAAGGCGGTGAATCCGAAGAGCGTGATGGGCAGATGCAAACGCGACGCCGAGAAGATCGTGCTCGACGGCGGTTTCACGTGCGTGAGGTTCGGCAACGTGTTCGGATCTTCCGGTAGCGTGATCGAACTGTGGCGCGGGCAGATCGCGAAGGGCGGGCCGGTGACGGTCACCGACAGGCGGATGAAGCGGTATTTCATGAGCGTGGAGGAGGCGGTATCGCTGGTGCTGGCCGCGGCGAGTCTCGAGAGCGGCCATGTCTACGTGCTCGACATGGGCGAGCCGCGGGGGATACTCGAGATGGCCGAGATGATGATACGCGAGGCGGGGTACCGTCCGTACGAGGACATAGGAATCGAATTCATCGGCATCCGCCCGGGCGAAAAGCTCGAGGAGGAGCTGGGCATCGACGGTGCCGAAGTCGTCAAAACCGGATACGGCAAGATATACAGGATATGAACGGCGAGAATTCCCTGGCGGCGGCGCTTTTGAAATCGTCCGGCGTTTTTTCGGACGAAGCGATCGGCCGCATACTCGAGCAGCGCGAGGCGAACCCCGGCATGGGGCTCGCGGAGGCGGCGGTCAAGTTCGGAGGCAGGAAGGAAGCGGAGTTTCTTGAGGCGGCCGGGAAGGTTCTCGGAATGCAGATGGTCGATCTTGAGCGCCAGCAGCCCAGCCCCGAAGCACTGACGAAGCTTCCGGCGAGCGCGGTGTACCAGTACAACGTGCTGCCGTTCAAAATCGACGCCGATTCAATCACGGTGGTGTCGCCGGATCCTTTCGACACCGCCGCCGCGGACGGGCTGAGGATGATCGCCGGACTCGTCGTCAAGACGGTGCTGGCGCCCGGCGAGGAAGTCGGCAAGGCGATCAAGAAATACTACGGCGTCGGCGCCGACGCGATCGAGAAGATGATCGACGACGGGCGCTACTCGGTCGACGACGACATCGGCACGATGACGAAGATCGACGTCAACGAGATGGGCGAAGAGGCGTCGATCGTCAAGTTCGTGAACCAGATCATCGCGGAGGCCGACCGCCAGGGCGCGACCGACATCCACATCGAACCGCAAGAGACCGAGCTTCGCATACGCTACCGCATAGACGGCATGCTGCACAAGGTCGACGTCCCGCCGCAGCTGAACCGCCTGAAGAACGCGATAATCTCGCGAATCAAGGTCATGGCGAATCTCGACATCGCCGAGAAGCGTCTGCCGATGGACGGCCGTATCGGAATCAGAATCGCGGGGCAGGATATCGACATCCGCGTCTCGACGATGCCCGCGGCGTACGGAGAATCCATATCGCTGCGCCTTCTGGCGAAGAGCGGCAACTTCGTGAAGATGGACGATCTCGGATTCAACGAGCGCGACTACGGCGTGGTGAACAAGATCATACATCGTCCGAACGGGATATTCCTCGTGACCGGCCCGACCGGCAGCGGAAAATCGACGTCGCTATATTCGTTCCTCAGCGAGGTCAACAAGATCGACGTGCGCATAATGACCGCCGAGGATCCTATCGAATACCACATGGCCGGCATCAACCAGGTGCAGATGCAGTCCGACATTGGCATGACGTTCGCGCGCGCGCTGAGGGCTTTTCTGCGCCAGGATCCGGACATCATCATGGTAGGCGAAATCCGCGACCGCGAGACGGCCGAGATCGCGATCAACGCCTCGCTGACCGGCCACATGGTGTTTTCGACGCTGCACACCAACGACGCCGCAGGCGCGTTCCCCCGTCTGATCGACATGGGGGTAGAGCCGTTTCTGATCGCTTCGGCCGTCGCCGGGGTCATGGGTCAGCGTCTCTGCCGCCGGCTGTGCCAGAAATGCATGCGGGAAGTCCCGGTCGACATGAAATACTACACGCTCGACTATCCGCCGGAGAAGGATACGGTGTTCGAGCCGGTCGGCTGCGAAGCGTGCACGCGAACCGGATACAAGGGCCGCCGCGCGCTGTTCGAGGTTCTTGAGGTCGACGAGGAGATCGAAGGGGCGATCGTCAGACGCGAGAACGCGACGCAGATACGCAACATTTCGCTCTCAAAGGGAATGAAGACGCTGCGCGAGGACGGGTGGGCGAAGGCGTTCGCCGGCGTCACTTCGGTGAAGGAAGTCATGCGCGTGACCGAGGAACAGTAACGGCCAGGTTGATTGACGGTGCAGAAATTTGATATAATCCGCTTGTCGTGAAAATAATCTTCCTGTTCATGGACGGCGTCGGCGTGAGACCGGCGGCGGCGGACAATCCGGTGAATGCCGAGGTTTGCCCGACGCTGTGCCGTCTCGTGGCTACCCGCTCCAGACCGATCGACGCGTGTCTGGGGGTCGAGGGGCTGCCGCAGAGCGCGACCGGGCAGGGGACGATTTTCACCGGGGTGAACTGTGCTCGGTTGATGGGGAAGCACTGCGAAGGATTTCCCGGCCCGCTTCTGCGGCAGACGATACAAAAAGACAATCTGTTCTTGCAACTGCGCAAGCGCGGAAAGAAAGTCTGCTTCTCCAACGCCTATCTCGTGGAGTCTACGGAGGAGCTGGCGTCGAGACGGTTCAAGTCGGTGACGACGGTGATGGCGCTTACGGCGCCGGAGACGATACGCGTCGCGGACGACCTGGTCGCCAACCGCGCGCTCACGCAGGATCTGACGCGGGAAACGATACAGGATCACTGGCCGGACATACCAACGATCCCGCCGCAACGCGCGGCTGAGCATCTTTTCGCAATAGCCAGAGAGAACGATTTCACGCTTTACGAATTTTTCCAGACGGACGTGTCGGGACACTCGATGGACTATGTCCGCGCCTGCTCGGTGCTCAGGGTGTACGACCGTTTTCTCTCGTCGCTGATGCGGTTTGTCGAAGCGGCGGGGATAACGCTCGTGCTGACGTCCGACCACGGCAACATCGAGGAAGTTTCGGAGCGCGGCCACAGCCGCAACCGGGTCCCGTTCGTAGTCTGCGGCCCGGGCGAGAATTCGATACGCGAACGGACGTCGTCGCTGACGGACATAACCCCGGCGATTCTTTCGGCATATGATTCATAAACACCAAACACAGCAAAGGAGAACGAAAATGTACGAATACCAGCCGCCGATGCAGGCGCTTTGGAATATTTACGACGGAATCGGCGAGTCCGCCGATGTGGTGTCCATCGCTTGGGAACGCGAGAACGGCAACATCTACCGCTACGATTTCCCGGTTCCGTCCCGTCTCTCCCCCGAAGCCGCGAAATACGCGAGCCGCGTCGCCGAGCGCGTGGCCAAGTTCATTCTCTGGGCTGCCGGCGGTTGGAAGCTCTATCTCGCCGGACCCGACGCAATCGTTAAGCCGATCGCGAAGGCGTACACGAAGAACGGCGCGCGCAAGTTCGACTACGGATTCTTCAACGATCTGTACGGCAGACCGTTCGAAGTGGCGATTCTGCCGTACGGAAAAATGCCCGGATTCGCCGAGAAGACCTCGCTGGTCAAGACGGTGGCCGATGGTTGCAGAATCGGATTCGATCTCGGGGCGAGCGACTTCAAGATTTCCGCGCTGAACAAGGGCAAGGTCGTCTTTTCGAAAGAGTTCCCGTGGGATCCGCGCAATCAACCCGACCCCGCCTACCACTACGGTAAACTCTCCGCTGGGCTCAAGGAGGCGGCCAAGGCGCTGCCGCGCGTGGACGCGATCGGCGGCTCGACCGCCGGCACGCTCGTAGGCAAGCGTCTCGGCCCGGCGTCGCTGCTGAGGGCGATTCTCGAGAAGAATCCCGCCAAGAAGGACGATGCTCGCAACCTGTTCTTCCGAATCGAGAAGGACTGGGGCGTTCCGTTCGAGGTGTTCAACGACGGCGACGTCACCGCTCTGGCCGGTGCGATATCGATGAACCGGAAAGGCGTTCTTGGTGTCGCAATGGGATCCTCGGAAGCAGTCGGTTACGTCAACCCGAAAGGCGCGATGACCGGGCGGATATCAGAGCTCGCGTTCGCTCCGGTCGACATGAATCCGAAGGCGCCGAAGGACGAATGGAGCGGCGACGCCGGCGTCGGGGCGATGTACTTCTCGCAACAGGCGGTCAACTGGCTCGCCGAGAGCTTCGGCTTCAAGTTCCCGAAGTCGATGAAGCTCCCCGAGCGGCTCAAAGTCGTGCAGGCGGCGATGGAGAAGGGCGACGGACGGGCGCTCAAGGTGTACGTCCAGATCGGCCGCTATCTTGCGCACACGATTCCGTGGTACAACGAATTCTACGATTTCTCCAACCTGATGATACTCGGACGCGTGACCTCTGGCCTGGGCGGCGAAATCGTTCTCGAAACTGCAAATGCGATGTTGCGCGATCTCTATCCGGAGTGGGCGGAGAAAATCGACGTTTTCATGCCGGACGAGAAGGCGCGCCGGCTCGGGCAGTCGGTGGCGGCCGCGCAGATTCCGGCTATCGCCAAGGGGAAGAGGAAATAGCCTATGGCTTCACGCGACATACCGGCGGCCGAAATCGCGGCGGTGCTGGATTCGATGGGCGTGGCCGGTGTCGTGTCGGCTGAACGCTACGGCTCCGGGCACATCAACGCCACGTTCAAGGTCGAAACCGCCGGCGGAAAGCGGTATATCCTCCAGCGGGTCAACACCGACATCTTCCCCGACGGTAAGATGCTGGAGGAAACCGTCCGCCGCGTCACCTCGCACCTCCAGTCGAAGGGCGTGCCTTCATTAGAGGTTGTCGCCTATGAGAACCCGTGGCGGCTCTATGCGTTTCTCGAGGGCTACACTTCCCGCGACGTGGTCGAGAAGCCCGAACAGGCGTACGACGTCGGCAGGGCGTTCGCGAAATTCCAGAACGACCTCGCCGACCTCCCCGCGCCCCGGCTAGGCGAGATAATCCCCAGATTCCACGACACGCCGGACCGCATGCGCCAGCTCGACGAAGCGGCGGCGGCTGACGTAAGAGGGCGCAAGGCCGGCTGTCTCGCGGAACTCGCGTTCGCCGAGGCGCGCAGGGCCGAGTGCTCGAAGATCGTCGATCTGATGGCGAAGGGAATCGTGCCGGAGCGCGTCACCCACAACGACACGAAGATCAACAACGTCCTCGTGGCCCCGGACGGTTCGGCGGTCGTAATCGATCTCGATACGACGATGCCCGGCTCCGCGCTCTTCGATTTCGGCGACATGGTGCGAACCTCCACCGCGTCGGCGGCCGAGGACGAAGCCGATCTTTCGAAGGTGTTCTCGAAGCGCGACTATTTCGAGGCGCTGGTCAAAGGGTATCTGGAGGGGGCGAAATTCCTGAACGAAGCCGAGAAGGACAATCTCGCGTTCGCCGGGCGGCTCTCAACCTTCGAAGTCGGGATACGTTTTCTCGCCGACTATCTCGCCGGCGACACGTATTTCCATACGGCGTATCCGGAGCACAATCTCGTGCGCGCGCGAAACCAGTTCAAGATGGTCGAATCCATGGAAGAACAGGCGGAAGAGTTCGAGGAGATCGTTTCGAGGTACCGGTAGATGGAGCCGTGCGCAGATATCGCCGGCGGCGCGATTCTCTCGATCAAGGCAAGGCCGCGTTCGTCGAAACCCGGGATAGCCGGCGTCGAGGGCGATGCGGTCGTGCTGCGCATACGCTCCGCGCCGGTCGACGGCAAGGCGAACCGTGAAATCGTCGAGCTGCTGGCCGATACGCTCGGGGTCGCGAAATCGCGAATATCGTTCGTCTCCGGCGAAACATCGAAGACTAAGCGGGTGAAGATCTCCGGCATTGACGCGAAGACGGTCATGGAGGCGATCGGATGAACCGCGGCGAAAAGGCGGCAGGGCTGTTTCTCGAAGGGCACAACTGCTCCCAGTCGGTGTTCGGAGCGTTCGCCGGAGAATTCGGGGTGGATTCTGTTCTCGCGCGGAAGCTGTCGTCCGGCCTCGGCGGCGGCGTAGGGCGTACGCGCGAAGTATGCGGAGCGGTCACCGGCGGCGTGCTGGCGCTCGGACTCAAGTTCGGCCCGGAAAAAAACGACGTCTACCCAGCCGTCCAGCGGTTCTGCGAGCGGTTCAAGTCTGTCGCCGGCTCCGTCGTCTGCCGCGAGCTGCTGTCGGGGACCGGCGCGGATTGCGGCGGCGTTGCGGCGGAACGCACCGCCGAATACTATCGCAGACGCCCCTGCGCGGAACTGGTGCGGCTCGCCGCCGAAATCGTATCGGAATATGTCGATGAAGACGGTAAAGTGCGATGACGCGGGGCTCGCGGCCGTCGCGGATGTGCTGAATTCCGGCGGTGTCGCGGTCATACCGACCGATACGGTATATGGTCTGGCTGCGAGTCCGGAATTCCCGGCGGCGGTCGAACGCCTGTACGAGATCAAGGGGCGCGACGGCGGCAAGCCGATCGCCTTTCTCGCATCCGGAGCCGCGGCGACCGGTATCTCGAGCCCGCTCGCCAGATTCTGGCCCGGCGCGCTGACCATCGTGTACGGAGGAGTAGGATATCGCGTTCCCGACCATCGGTGGACGCGGGCGCTGATCGAGAAATGCGGAGGGCTTCTGAAAGTCACCAGCGCGAACCTTTCGGGATCGGATCCGGCGACAGACATCGCTTCGCTCGCCGGAGCTGTGGAAGAAGTCGTCGACATCGTGGCCGACGGCGGGCCTTCTAGAATCGGCGTTCCGTCGACTGTCGTGAGAATTCTCGAAGACGGCGGAATCGAAACGCTCAGGCGCGGAGCGATCGAGATAGATACGGAGAACGCCAAATGACGACGGTAACGAAAACGGTGAAATTCGACGCTGCGCACATTCTGACCAACCACGACGGACTGTGCAAGAATCTGCACGGCCACACGTACAGGGTAGACATTTCGGTTTCCCAGGCCGACAGTATCGACCAGGACATGGTGATCGATTTCGCGAAACTGAAGAAAGTGGCCGAGTCGGCAATCTGCGACCGCTTCGACCATGCGTTCGTCTACAACACGAAGTCGAAAGGGGAGTGCGAAATCGCGGCGGTGGTAGAGCGCAACGGAATGCGGACTGTCGCCATACCGTTCAGATCCACGGCGGAGAATCTCGCAAAGATGTTCTACGGCGATCTGCAGCCGCTGATACCCGGCCTTTCGTGCGTACGGGTCTGGGAGACCGCCGAGAACTGCGCCGAATTCCGCAAATGAGAATAACCGGAGGAGAATACGGAGGGCGGCTGCTTTCCGTGCCGAAATCTGATTCCATACGCCCGACGCAGGATCGAGTGCGCGAAGCGCTGTTCTCGATTCTCCAGACCGCGATCGCCGGCGCGGATTTTCTCGATCTTTTCGCCGGTTCCGGAGCGGTCGGTTTCGAGGCGCTCAGCCGCGGCGCGAGACGGGCGGTTTTCGTGGAATCCGACCGAGAGCATCTGGCGACGCTGAACGCCAACGCGCGGGCGCTCAGAGTGCCTCCGGACAGGTTCGAGACCGTGTGTGCCGATGCGTACCGCTGGCTGAAAGCGTATTCGGGCCCCGGCTTTTCCGTCGCGTTCGCCGATCCGCCGTACGCGCTCGGGAGAGAAAACGGCTATGCAGGAGTACTCGAGACTCTCGCCGCCGGAAACACGGTCGTGGTTGGAGGTCTGTTCGCCGCCGAGATGACGTCGGTCCAGGATGTCGCCGAAGCGGCCGGATGGGAACTTCTGCGAGATAGAGTCTACGGTAAGACCAGAATATGTATTTGGAGGAGGAACAAATGAGAAGAAACCTCGACACTTTGAAAACGCTCGGAAAGCAGGTCGTCGCGCCTGCCGGCTACGACCCGTCGATACTGGACTGCTTCGACAACCGGCATCCGGAAAGGGACTATTGGGTCGTGTTCACCGCGCCCGAATTCACCACGCTGTGCCCCAAGACCGGGCAGCCCGATTTCGCCACGCTGACGATACGCTACATTCCGGCGAAGAAGCTCGTCGAGTCGAAATCGCTGAAACTGTATCTTTTCGGATTCCGCAACCACGGCGACTTCCATGAAGACGTGGTCAACGTGATCTACGACGATCTTTTCCGCCTGCTCAGACCGAAATACATGGAGGTTTTCGGAAAGTTCGCTCCGCGCGGCGGGATCTCGATCGATCCGTTCGTGAACGGGGGCGTCGGCGCGAAGATGAAGGCGCTTGCGGCGAAACGCTTCGCCGAATGGAATGGCGTGAGGGGATGACCGGATGCGCATCTGGGGCGTGACCGGGACTAACGGCAAGACCACGACCACGTGGATTCTCGCCGAGTTTCTCAAGGCGGCGTACATAACCACCGTCGAGGCGAATACTTTGAAGCGCCGGTTCAGCACCGGCTACACGACGCCCCCGCTCGCCGCGCTGAAAGACATCTTCGCCGAGATGCGCGCGGCCGGAGCGCGGGACTGCGCGATGGAGGTTTCGTCCCACGCGATCCACCAGAACCGCACCGGCGACACGGTCTTCGCCGGCGGCGCGTTCACCAACCTTTCCGAAGACCATCTCGACTACCACAAGACGATGGACGAGTACTTTCGCGTGAAACTGTCGTTCGCCGAACGGATTGCCGCCCAGGCATCCGCGTCGCCGGACTGCGGAAGACGCGATTTGCCGCCCTACGTCGTCTGCATCGACGGCGGATACGGCAAGGAAATGCTCGAAGCGTGCGGCAGACTGCCGCTGAACGTCATACCGGTAACCTGCAGAAATCCGGGCTTCGACCTCAAAGGGCTGAAGCTGGCCGGAGACTACAACCGGTCCAACGTGCTTACAGCCGCCGCGCTGGCCGAGGCGGCGGGGGTTCCCCACGACGACATACAGGCGGCGATTCCGAAGCTCGAGCCGCGCTGGGGCCGTCTGGAACGCGTCGAGTCTAGGTCGGCGGCGGAGGTGTATGTCGATTTTGCGCATACCCCGGATGGACTCGAAAAGGTGCTTTCGGCCGCACGAGGTTTCACCCAAGGCCGGCTGTGGGTCGTGTTCGGAGCAGGCGGCGATCGCGACCGCGCGAAACGCCCGCTGATGGGCGAGGCGTGTTCGCGGCTGGCCGACCGCGTCATCGTTACCAGCGACAATCCGCGCGGAGAGGATCCCGGCAGGATCATCGGCGATATTCTCGCCGGCGTGCGCGCAGACGGCGGCGTCGATGTCGAACCGGACCGCAAAAAGGCGATTTTTCTTGCGCTTTCCAGTGCCGACGCCGGAGATGTCGTCATAATCGCCGGCAAGGGGCATGAGACGACGCAGGAGATAAAAGGCGTCAAGTATCCGTTCGACGATCGCGAGATCGTGCGCGGATTCTCTATTTGAAACGCATTAGGATCTGCTTGAAGATGTCGGTCTTCCTGACCGGCCAGAGACGCGACGGCAGCTCCGCCTCGAGCGGATCCTGGATGAAGTCCGGCAGTTCCGAGAGGAAATCCAGCCCCGTCAGCTTTTCCAGATCGTCGATCGAAATTATGTTGCGCGCCGCCCATTCGCTCCACGGCGGGGTGCGTTCGAACGCCACGGCGAGCGCTCTGATGTCGAGACCTTCTTGCGCCACGACGACCTGGTAGAATCCGTCTGGGATGTCGATCGACGTATCCGGAATAGTCTCTCCGGCCGCGCTCGGCATGGCGCCGACGATGACCCAGATTTCGCCGTATCTGGCCGTCCACAAATCCGCGATGCGGTGCTCCATGTCGCGCCACACCTTTCGGTTGAGCGACGGGGACTGCGGGGCTACGTTGCTCATCAGGAACGTTTTTTTCTGCGCTTCGGTTCCGTAGCGCGAGACGATGGCGTGATTGGGCGCCATGTGCCCGCGGTCGTAGCCGCTTTTCGCGTAGGCGGAGGCGTTCGGACAGTTCGCCGCCTTTCTGTCGCGCGCGAAATCCGGCCGTTTGCCGTCTGCGAACCGTGCGTCTTTCGCGACATGGTAGGCACACCACAGCGGGTGCCCGAGCGACGGGGACCATCCGACGACAAACTCTCCGCGGTCGAGAATGACGACGTCGTCCGGCGCCGGAGCGCCGGTGCGCACCGGCGCCCCGGCGAACAGCACGCTTCCCGACGGCGCCTCTTCGTCGTATTCGTATACGGCGTCGTGACCGGTCAACCCGAGTCCGTCGGTTATGTCGCCGATCAGGCAGCCCGTCCACATCACCGGGGCGGAAACGAACCGCGGCAGGGCGTCGCGATGCCTGTCGACCCAGCTTTTCGGATGGTGCACGAACCATACCGAGAAGATAGAGAGAGCAGCGTAGAGGACTGCGAGGACGATCGCCGCCTTCGCTGCCGTTCTCCGCGATGCGGAGCGTTTCTTTCTGCGTCTGCGTCCGCTCACAGGTCGTCCAGTTCTATGCGGATCGTCCGGCTTTTGAGCGCTTGCGCGGCGGTGTTGGCGAAATCGCCCATTTCGTGGCGGGCGATTCCGTCATTGTGGCGGTTGTCTGGAACCGTGAACTTGGTGCCACACGCCGGGCACTCGGTCGTCTCGCCGATCATGTCGAGCGAAGCTTCGATCTCGGTGCGGCAGTTCTCGCAGAGAAAACTGGTGAAGAATCCCTGATCTTCGGTCATTTTCCGAGTTTGGTCGCGCTGCGCCAGCGGTAGTATTCTTTCAGTTTGAGTTTCGACGCGGCGTCTTCGTCGCAGAAGATCCACGCGTCGTTGTGCGCCTGGAGGGCGGAGGCGGTGCAGAATTGGCTCATTCCGCCTTCTACGCATCCTTTGATCGCATCGGCCTTGCCCTTGCCGAAAGCGAGGAGGATTATCTTTTTCGCCTCGCAGATGGTGCCGACGCCCATCGAAAGCGCGCGGGTCGGCACGTCTTTCTCCTTGCCCTTGAAGAAGAGGCGGGCGTTGTCCTTGATCGTAGACGGCGTGAGATACACGACAGAAGTGCGGCTGTTGAGCGACGTACCGGGTTCGTTGAACGCGATGTGGCCGTCGGAGCCGATGCCGAGAACCTGTATGTCGATTCCGCCCGCTTTTTTGATCTGCGCCTCGTACGCCTTGCATTCCTTTTCGGGGTCTTTGGCCATGCCGTTGAGGACATGGGTGTTGGAGAGCTTGATGTCGATCTTCTTGAAGAGGTTCTCGTTCATGAAGTAGCGATAGCTCTGGTCGTGCGTGCCGGGAAGGCCGACATATTCGTCGAGGTTCCAGCTCTTGACCTGCTTGTAGCTTACTTTCTTGGCCTTGACCGCCTTGGCCATTTCTCCGTACATCATGACCGGCGTCGATCCGGTTGCGAGGCCGAGTACGATCTTCGGATTCTTCTTTACGGCATCGGTGATCATCGCGGCGGCGAGTTTCGACGCTTCTTCTTTGGTTTTGCAGACAACGATTTCCATTTCGGTTCTCCTTGTTTTGTTTGTTTCAATCCACGTAAAACGGTCTCGCCGGCAGCGCGACGCGTTCGACGCGCGAGGCGGGGGCTGTGGTCTCTGGCTTTGCGGCGGTCTCCGGCGCCGGAGTTTCTTCCTCCGCATCCGGCATTACGGTTTCCGGCGCGGTCATCGTCGCGCGGTAGACGAATCTGACGCCGGCGACGATTCCCCAGAATATAAGCACGGCCGCCGCCGTCACGACGGCGATGCGCCATGCGTTTGGCGGCAGTCGGGGAATGCTGAATCCGCGTCTTGGCGAAATCTCGGCATCGTCGAGCGGAATCGGTGCGGCGTAGCGTGAAGGCGAGTGGTTCGCTGCCGGCGGCTGCTCGAAGCGCATGACCGGCGAATCCGCGACCGGCGGCGGGGATGGTTCGGGCATGATGTCCGGCGGGGGCTCTACGGCAGGCGGAGGTTCCGGCCGGGGCTTTGCGGCGGGCGGAGGTTCCGCAGGCGGTTCTGCGATCGGCGGGGGCTCTACGGCAGGCGGAGGTTCCGGACGGATCGTTTCGCGGTTGCCGTTGATGATGGCCATGAATTCTTCGATCATCGGTTTCGGGTCCAGTCCTACCGCTTCGCAGTAGAGCTTCACGAAACCGCGGCCGTAGATAGGCGCGGCGATTTTCGAGAAGTTTTCGTTTTCGAGACCATCGACGACCTGTATCATCATGTGGGTTGCGTCGGCTATTTGTCTCGCGGTAAGGCCCTTCGCTTCGCGGGCGGACCGCAGGGTTTTTCCGAATTCGATCATGTCGGTTGCTCCTCTTGTGTGTCAAACAGTTCTCCGGCGCCTTCGCCGTCTTCGCTTTTCTGCGCGGCGGCGTCCTGGCTGTCGCCGTTCAGCAACGCGACAAGTTCGTCGTCGTTCATCAGGATGGAGCGCGGCCCCATTCCGTTCTGTTGGCTTACGACTCCGCGTTCGGCGAGCATGTCGAGTATTTTGGCGGCGTGGTTGTATCCCCATCCCATCTGGCGCTGGAAATGGCTTGTCGATGCGCGGCGGGTGTTGACGACGCATTCGATCGCTTTCTTGAAATCGTCGGCGTTGGCGGCGGCCTTGATCTGTTCGCGCTGTTCGGCCCGCGCCTCTTTCGCGTCCTCGTCGTTCTGGTCGGCGAACGGATCCTCCACTCCGGTCTCTTTGACCCGCTCGATGCCTTTCGCGAACTTGTCGTCGTACTGCAGCGTCGAATGTTCCTCGATGAACCGGGTGATGTTGGCTATCTCCGCATCGGAGATCCACGCTCCCTGCGCACGTATCATCACGCTGTCTTTGCCCTTGAAAAGCATGTCGCCGCGGCCGATCAGGTTTTCCGCGCCCGAATCGTCCAGAATCGTCCGCGAGTCGATGGCCGACGCGGTCTTGAACGCGACCCGCCCGGGAATGTTGGCCTTGATCGTTCCGGTTATGACTTTCGCGTCCGGGCGCTGGGTGGCGAGGATGAGATGTATGCCGGCCGCGCGCGCCTTGGCCGCGATTCTGCTTATCGGCGTGGTCACGATCTTCGCGCACTGGCTCATCAGGTCGGCCACTTCGTCGATGATGATGATGATATATGGTATCGTCTTCGGCATCCCCGACGGATCGGCCGCATCGTCGCCGCCGAACATATCCGTCTGCGTGAACGATTTGCGGTGGTTGAAGTCGTAGATGTTCCGCACTCTCGCCCGGGTGAAGAGCTTGAGGCGCTTTTCCATCTCCATGACCGCCCACATCAGCGCCTTGACGACCTTGTTGTTGTCGGCGATGACCGGAATGAGCAGATGCGGTATCGCCGCGTACGAAGCGAATTCGACGCTCTTCGGGTCGACCATGATGAGCTTGAGTTGTTCCGGCGTGCGCGTCATGAGCAGCCCGCAGATCAGCGAGTTGAGGCATACCGACTTGCCTTGGCCGGTCGCGCCGGCTACGAGCATGTGCGGCATCGACGCCAGGTCGGCGATCAGTTCCCCGCCGGCCGCGTCCTTGCCGAAGAGAAGGGGAAGCTCGAATTTCGCGTTCGCCTTCGCCCACGCCTCCGACTCGAATATCTCCCGGAACGAAATCCCCGCCGGCTTCGTGTTGGGCACTTCGATTCCGACGCACTCCTCGCCGGGGATCGGCGCTTCGATGCGTAGCGATTTCGCGTGGAGCGCGCCCATCAGGTTGTCGGATATGTTGGTGACCGCCGAATAGCGCGTTCCCGGAGCGAGGGTGAGCGCGTATTTGGTGACGACCGGCCCCTCGACGGTGTAGCTTACCGCCGCTTCGATGCCGAACAGTTTCAGGGTGTTGACGAGTTTTTCGCTCATCATCCCCACATCGCTGTGGTCGGCGACCGAAATCTGCCTCGGCGCGAGAAGGTCGATTCCGGGCAGCATGTACGGACCCTTGTCGCCGCTTTCGGCGTCCTTCTCCGCCGGCTGCGCAGGCGCGACGGTCTGCGCCGGCGCCGGCACGGCGGTCGCGGCGATCCTTTCGGCTTTCGCAGCTTCCTTCTCCGCGCGCGCGCGCTCCTTTTCCGCTCGCAGGCGCTCTTTCTCCTGCCGTTTGAGCTCCTCCTTTTCGGCGCGGACGCGCTCCTTTTCGGCGAGCGCGGCGGCTTTGGCGTCCGCTTTCGCACGCATTGCCGCGAGATATTCCTCCTGGCGGCGTTCGATCTCGGCTTCATCGCCGTCGGCAGTCTCCGCTGTCTGCTCCCGCGCCGCCGTCCAGAGCCATATTGCGCGGAAGAACCCGAGCAGATTGTGCGCTCCGATAGCGCCCACGAGCGACACGAGAAGCACGATCGTCACCGCCATCGTCGCGCCGAGATCGCTTATCGCCGGCGAAAGCAGACGGTCGGTCAGAAGATATCCTATCGCGCCTCCGCAGTCCGCGATGTTGATTCTGTGTTTCAGCGCGGCGATTCCCGGCGCGTGCGACTGCGCGAGCTGCATCAGGCACGAACTGGCCACGACGAAGACGAGCGCCCACAGCGTCCGTCTCGCGCCACCCATCCGGCGCCCGAGCACGATGCACACGCCGAGTATCACGCATACCGGAGGGATTATCCATATCGCCAGCCCTATGAGCGAATAGCCGCCGTATGCGAACAGGTCGCCGAGCGCTCCGATCCAGTTCGTGTGCGGGGCGGCGGGGGTCTGGAGCGCGGGAATCGCGTGCCAGTCGTAGGTCAGCAGCGCGAACAGCGGGAACAGCGACAGCGGCATGAGCAACCATCCGGTGATCCGGCGGTGCTTCTGCTCGTCTTCGTTTTCAGTACTGGAATATTCTTCTCTGGTCATTTGCGGTTTGCGGTTTGTCGCTTTTCAGCGAATGGTAGATTATCAGCGCGAGTGCGAGGGAGAGCAGCTTCAGCCCCCAGTTGTGCGCGAACGCGTTAGCGATCCGCGCGAAGAATCCGCGTTTCTTTCCGTCCGCGCTCCTTTTCATTTCCAGCCTCCTTTGCCGCGCAGCCCGATCCGCTCGAGGATTCTTTCCGGAAGCGTCCTCGTTCGCGGGAGCGCCTTCGTCATCCACCGTCTCAGGCCGGCCGCCCTGGCGTCGCCCGAGTACCGGTAGAGCTTCCCGTCGCGCGCTACCGACACGTCGCCCGATTCTTCGGAGACGACGACGACCAGCGCGTCGGTCTCTTCGGAGAGGCCGACTGCGGCGCGGTGGCGCATGCCGTACTCCGCCAGACCGGGGTTGTTCGAGACCGGGAAGATGCAGTGCGCGGCGGCGAGCCGTCCGTCGCGCACGATCGCACCGCCGTCGTGCAGCGGCATCGGCGGAGTGAAGACCGATTCGAGCAGCTCGTTCGAGATGTCGGCGTTGAGCGCGACCCCGGTCTCCTGGTAGCCGCGCAGCGAAATTCCGCGCTCGAACGCGATCAGCGCGCCCATCCTGCGGTTCGCCAGCCGCATCGCCGCCTCGGCAAGGAATTCGCCCGTCGCCGCCCCGTCGGGATTGTACTTCGGCTTTTCGAGGTATCCGAACGCCCCCATCGTCGAGAGGATGCGCCGTATCTCCGGCTGGAAAATCACCACCGTCGAAACCGCGATGTAGACGAGGAGGAACTGCACTATCTTCGCCAGCACCGCGAAGTGGAAGAAGTAGGAGAAGGCGATCAGGATCGCGGCGAGAATTCCAAGTCCCGTCAGCGCCTGCCCGAAGCGCGAGCCGCGCGCCCCCTTGAGTATCGCGTAGATCACGATATAGAGGACGAGTATCTGGAGCGTCGCCGAAATCGAGATCATTCCGCGCTCTCTTCTTCCTCTCGCTCTTGCGCCGCCGGCGTTCCTTTTACGAGCGCCTCGACGTCTCTGCCGTCCATCGTCTCGCGCTCGAGCAGCGCGGCGGCGACCGTCTCTATTTTCGCGCGGTTTTCGGCGAGCAGTTTTTCCGCCCGCGCGTACGCCTCGCCCACTAGCCGCGTCACTTCGTCGTCGACCGCGCGCGAGGTCTCTTCGCTGAACGCGGGCGGAAGCTCCGCCATGCCGGAGAAGCCGTTCGGCTCCCTAAACGCCTGAAATCCGAACCGGTCGCTCATCGCGAACGTGCACACCATCTCCCTCGCGATTCTCGTCGCCTCGCGTATGTCCGCCGCCGCGCCGGTCGAGACGTCGCCGGTGAACATCTTCTCCGCTATCCTCCCGCCGCACAGCACCGCCAGCTCGTCGAGGTAGTAGTTGCGCGAATGGTTGAGCACGTCGCGTTCGGGAAGGGACATCGTCGCGCCCAGCGCGCGTCCGCGCGGAATGATCGTCACCTTGTGGAGCGGGTCGGTGTTTTCGAGAAGCAGCTGCAGCAGCGCGTGGCCGGATTCGTGCCACGCCGTGATTTCGCGGTCGCGCTTCGAGTAGCCCGCCGATTTGCGCTCGCGCCCCCAGAGAACCTTGTCGCGCGCTTCGTCGAGCGTCTTCATGTCCACCGCCTCGAGATTCCTTTTCGCCGCCATCAGCGCCGCCTCGTTCAGCAGGTTGGCCAGATCCGCACCCGAGAACCCGGGCGTGCCGCGCGCCACCCGCGCGAGATCGGCGTCGGGACCGAACTTGATCCTCTTGCCGTGCAGCGCGAGAATCTCTTCGCGCCCCTTGAGCGTCGGAAGGTCTATGACCACCTGCCGGTCGAAGCGGCCCGGACGCAGCAGCGCCGAATCGAGCGTGTCCGGGCGGTTCGTCGCCGCGATCACGATAACCCCCTCGTTTGCGTCGAAGCCGTCCATCTCGACGAGCATCGTGTTCAGCGTCTGCTCGTATGCGTGCGACCCGCCGATCGCGCCGGCGCCGGTGCGCTTCATTCCGCTCGAATCGATCTCGTCGATGAACCCGATGCACGGCGCGCGCTTCTTCGCCTCCGAGAACATGTCGCGCATGCGGCTCGCGCCGACGCCGACGAACATCTCCTCGAAATCGCTGCCGCTCATCGCGAAGAAGGGGACCTTCGCCTCGCCGGCGATCGCTTTCGCCAGCAGCGTCTTGCCCGTTCCGGGCGGGCCCACCATCAGTATGCCCTTGGGGATTCTGCCGCCGAGTTTCTTGAACATGTCCGGCTTCTTGAGGAACTCGACGATCTCCTGCACCTCCTCCTTCGCCTCGTCGATGCCGGCCACGTCGGCGAACGTGACCTTCGCCTTGTCTTCCTTGCCGGTCAGCAGTTTCGCCTTCGACTTGCCGAAGCCGAACATCCCGCCTCCGCCGGCCGCGCGGCGGTAGAAGAACCAGTAGAACAGGAACATGAAGGCGAAGAACACCAGCAGTTGGACCACGAACGGCGACAGCGCGCTTCGCCGCTCCTTCACCACGACCGGCATGCGCCGCGCGAACAGGTCTTCCATCAGACTCTCGTTCTCGCCGGGTATCAGCTGCACGCGGTACGGAACCGCGACCGGCGCGCCGTCTTCCTTCAGCTCGTCGGTCTCCATCTTGCCGGCGAGAAAAGTCTCGCCGCTGTCGTAGTCGCGCCAGCGTTCGACCGGCTCGACAACCTTGCCTTCGTCAAGCGCCTGGTAGAACTCGATCTGGTTGAGTTCTCTGACTTTGTCCCCGCCTGGATTCGCACGGTAGAACGAGAGAAACAGCGCCGCGACCAGGGCTATGAGCAGCCATGATCTGAGTGCATTTGCATTCTTCCCGTCCTGTGCCGGGGCGGACTTCTTTTTTTGTTTCGCCATATATCGGTATTATATCAAATTTTTCCCTCCGGTTGGGCGAAAATCGACATGAAATTTTGAACGAGCAGACACGGCGGAAAACCGTGCCGCTTCTTTGCTCAAATCGACACCGCCCATTATGCCACGTTTCCGCCACTGAAGACAACGGAGCCAGGCGGAGTTCCGGAAGCGATACGATGGCCGGCGAAGGACCCTATAATGGCGGTTTTCGAGTGCAACCATCCACTCGAAAAAGTCCATGGTTGCACTCGGAAAAGTCCAAGGTTGGACTCGGCGGAGTGCATAGTTGCACTTCGAAAAGTGCATAGTTGGACTTTCCAAAGTGCATGGTTGGACTTTTCAAAGTG
>JAGDAE010000219.1 GCA_017959645.1 Kiritimatiellia bacterium | reverse complement strand
GCGAGCGTGGCGATTCCGTAGAGCGCGGGCGTAGTGGCGTCGAACATGTGCCCCGATTCCTCGGCTATGCGGTGCAGCGCCGCGCCGTGGAAAAGCCCGTCCGCGAAAATTCCGCTTCCGAAGCCGATTCCGCCGAGCGCCCACGGGCCTATCACGATGCCGGCGGCCAGCTCGCCGAGTATCGACGGCAGCTTCACCATCGACGCCAGCGCGCCGCCGAGTCGCGCGGCGAAAATGATCACGCCGAGCTGCAGAACTAGAAACATCATCTCGTCCACGCGCGACAGACCGAAGTTGGGATACGGCATGACGCTCTCGCCGGTGGCGAAAGCGGCGAATCCGGAAAACGCGAAAACGAGGGCCGAAAACAGCTTCTTGTGGTTCATGGGCGCATATTATATCATATTTGCGGCCTGGCCGCCGGGCAATGTCGTCAGTCTTCGCAGGATGCATCCGGATCCTTGAGCTTGATGCCGAGATCCTTGAGCCGCAGCGTGGCCAGTTCTTCGGCGGCGGGATCCGCAAACTCTGTCACTCTGAGCGACTGGCGTTCGATCGACTTCTCGAACAAGTTCCGCGCCCAGCGCGCGTTGCCGAAATTCTTGTCGCGCTCCTCGGTGAGCAGGCCTATATACGGCTCTAGCCAGCGTTCGGAATCAGGCGAAAGCCGGTAATTCGCCCTTTTCACCATCGAGCGGAATATCTCGGCCAGCTCCTTCGTCGTGTAGTCCGGAAATTCTATCGTCCGGTTGAAGCGGCTTTCGAGACCGGGATTGATTTCCATGAACCGCTTCATTTCGTCCTTGTATCCGGCGATAACGACAACCATGGAGCCGCGCGCGTCCTCGATGCGTTTGAGCAACGTGGCGACGGCTTCCGCGCCGTACTGGTCGTTTTCGCCCTGGTTGAGCTGGTACGCCTCGTCGATGAACAGGATGCCGCCGGCGGCGGAATCGACCAGTTTGTTGGTTTTCGCGGCGGTCTGTCCCTCGTATTTGGCTACGAGTCCAGAGCGGTCGGTTTCGACGAAGTTGGCCCGGTCGAGAATGCCGAGAGCGCGAAAGATGTTCCCGAGTATCCGCGCAACCGTGGTCTTGCCGGTTCCCGGGTTGCCGATGAACACGAAATTGTAACTCGGCGACAGTTGTCCGCCGAGTCCTTTTTCTTCGCGCAAGCGGTTCGCCTTTACAGAGGCCACTAGCCGTTTGACTTCTTCTTTGACCGGCTCCAGACCGGTCAGCGCGTCAAGTTCTGCAATCGCCTCCTCAAGCGTGGGTGCGCGAACGTCGTTTTTGCGGCCACCAGTCCAGAAATCGGCGAACGCGAGCGTCGAGAGCGAATCGCGGTCTAGCGTATCCGCCGCCGCGAGCCGGTCGGCCTGGCGTATGGTCGCGTCCTCGAAAAGCTGTCGCACGAACCGCGCATTGCCGAATGTGCGGTCGCGTTTCGCGGCAAGTTTCGCGATCGCGCCGTCGAGACCGGCCTCGAGATCGTCCGCCAGCGAGAAGCCGTTCTTTCTCGCCATCGAGCGGAATATCTCCGCCAGCTCTTTCGCCGTGTAGTCGGCGAACTCGATCATCTTCGGAAATCTGCTGCGCAACCCTGGATTCGCGTCCAGAAAATCGCGCATTTCGTCAGTGTAACCGGCGGCGATGACTATAAGATCGTCGCGATCGTCTTCCATGCGCTTTAGCAGCGTCGCGATCGCCTCCTTGCCGTAGTCGTCGCCGTCGCCGTTCGCGAGCTGGTACGCCTCGTCGATGAACAGTACGCCGCCTAGCGCCGCGTCCACCCTCTCGTTCGTCTTGATCGCCGTCTCTCCTGCGTAGCGCCCGACAAGCCCCGAACGGTCTGTCTCGACGAGCTGTCCGGACTTGGCGATTCCGAGCGCCTTGAACGCCCGCGCCACGATCCGCGCAACCGTGGTCTTGCCGGTTCCCGGGTTGCCGACAAACACCATGTGATATGTCATCGGGGGCGTCTTGAGTCCCTGTCTGCGGCGCGCTTCGTTGATTTTAGCGAAATTCACGATTTTCCGCAACTCTTCCTTGACACCCTCGAGCCCGATCAGCGAATCGAGTTCGGCGAGGACTTCCTCTATCGTTTCCTTTGGCGCGGTGGCGATTTCCACTCTGGCCGGTCTGGCGCCGTCCGTCCCTTCAGATCCATCGACGCCGGTCTCCACCGGCACTGCGCAGGCCAGCGCGAAACACGCCGCCGCTCCGAGCGGGCCCAGCGATACGCGAAGCCACCGCGGCGTGGCGGCGGTGAAGAACTTGCGGCGCACGAAGAACATCGGCACCGACAGCAATACCATATACAGCAGAAAACTTGAGCACATGCCGACGTCTGCCGCCGCGAGAGCGAAAATCGCAATGTCGAAAAGGCACCCCATCCCCCACAACGCTTTGTTGTTCCATTTTCCGTCCATGCCGCCACCCATTTTCTACATCCCGAGCAGCTCGAGCAGCCGTGATTCGCCGATGACTTCGGTCCCGAGCCTGCGGGCTTTTTCGGTCTTCACCGATCCGGTGTTTTCGCCGGCGACGAGGTAGCGGGTCTTGGAGGTTACGGAGCTCTGGACGACGCCTCCGGCCCGCTCGATAAGTTCGGCGAACTCTCCGCGCGGACGCGACAGCGTGCCGGTAAGCACGAAGGAGATGCCCGAGAGAGGTCCATCCGCCGGTTTCGCGCTCTTTTCGCTTTCCGGGTCGATTCCGAGTTCGGCCATTCGCGCCGCGAATCGCCGTCCGTATTCGCTTTCGAAAAACGCCAGAACCGCTTTGGCCGCCTCTGCCTTGATCTTGAGAATGCGCCGGTCCTTGCCTTTTTTCGCGTCGTTCTCGACGACTGCCATGAGAACCGGGCTGCCTGCAAGCTCGCCGAAACGCGAATGTTCGGCCGCGATGTCTTTGGCGACGGATGCGCCGACGCCGGGTATTCCGATCGCGTACAGCCAGCGGTGGAGAGGCAGCTTTTTTGCCGCCTCGAGCGCGTCGACGACCGTCTTGGCGTTCTTGCCGAAACGGTGGCCTGACACCTCCATCGCGAAAAGATCGTCGAAGCGCAGCCCGAAAAGGTCGAGCGGATCGGATATCATCTTTTTTTCGACAAGCGCATCGACGACCGTTTCGCCGAGCGCGCGGACGTCCAGCGCATTGCGCGAGGCGAAATGCTCGACCCTGCGCGCGAGCTGCGCCGCGCAGAGCGGATTTGCGCACCGTATCGCGACTTCGCCCTCCCTCCTTGCCGTCGCGCCGCCGCATACCGGGCAGACGGACGGCATCTCGAACGCTCTCTCCTCTCCGGTGCGTTTCCGGGCGATGACCGATTCGACGGCCGGTATGACGTCACCGGCCTTCACGATCCACACATGGTCGCCGATTCGGATATCCTGTCTGGCGATCTGGTCGGCGTTGTGGAGCGTCGCCCTAGAAATCACGCTGCCGGCCAGCCTGACCGGCTTGAGTTCTGCAACCGGAGTCAGTATCCCCGTTCTTCCGACCTGCACCGTAATCGCCTCGACTTCCGTCTCCGCGCGCTCCGGCTCGTACTTGTACGCACGGGCCCATCTGGGACCGTGGGCGGTCGCCCCGAGAACGGAGTACAGTCGCCGCTCGTCGACTTTGACCACCGCGCCGTCGATTTCGAAGCGAAACGTGTGGCGCAAGGCCCCCAGCTCGTCGATCGCGGCAAACACCTCATCAATGGTCGCGCATTTGCGCGACCATGGCGCCACCGGGAAACCCCAGCCGGCGAACGCCGCAATCATTTCGCCGTGCGTCTCGAAACCGTCGCATCCGGCGCCGCCTGCGTTGTAGATCACGACATCGAGCGGACGCGAGGCCGTGACTTTCGCGTCCAGCTGCTTGAGCGAACCGGCGCATGCGTTGCGCGGATTGGCGAATTCTTCCAGTCCAGACTCG
>JAGDAE010000218.1 GCA_017959645.1 Kiritimatiellia bacterium | reverse complement strand
GGTCGTCGACGGCGCGAGCGTATATACCTCGTACATGCGCGACGGAGGGGCTTCCGGAACCTACATCCGGCTCGTTTCCGGACTTTTCAGATACTATCCCGACTTGGGCGGCTGGGGCGAAATCGCGTCCGGAAGCGTTCTGGTCGCCGGCGCCGTGCAGTTCGGCGGCCTGGGCTACACGTATGCCGTGGCTACGCAGGCCGACGCCCTCGCCGTAGCCGAGACGGTCTACGGCGGAATCTACTACCGAAGCGTCCAGGATGCGTTCGGGGCGATGGTTCCGGGCTCGACGATCACGCTGATAAACGACGTGAACCGCCAGCTCGGCACGTCAAAGGCGTGCGTTCTCGATCTCGGCGGACACGTCCTGTCGTACAGCGGCGACATATTCGAGGTGTACAATTGCGAGGTCACGATCAGAAACGGCACGATCCGCGAGCTTGGCAGCGGAGTTTCGTGCTTCAAGCTCTCGGCGAACGGAACGCTCAATCTCGAAAGCGACGTCTCGATCGAGGGCGCGGCCGGACAGAACACCAACTGCTTCTACATACCCGGCGACGGCGCGACGGTCAACATTCTCGGCGCGGACATATCGACTACGCGCATATTCTCGTCCAATTGGCCGCAGGGAGTCTCGGTTTCGGTGACCGGCGCCGGCAAGTATCCCGGCGAAATCCTCTGGCCGGGGATTCCGTCTCCCGCGAGCGGGACCATCGCCGTCGCGGGCGGGTGGTGGAACGAAGATCCTTCCGCCTATCTGGCGTCCGGACTCGAGGGGCTGAAAGTCTCCGACCACGGCGAGAGCTACGCCGCCAGAGGATTCCCGTGCCGCTATCATGTGCATTCCGGCGCAGTAGACTCCGGGATAATAGTGATCGTACGATAGACCCCGTCGGAAAACATATGAGGGTTTTCGCCGAAACATAAGGGGGTTTGGGCGAATTCATAAGAGCGCTTTCCCGGTTTTATAAGAGGGCGTGCCGGGTTTTGGCGGGGGAGGATTCGGTTTCACACGAAAGCGGCCAAGGTCGACACGAAAGTTTTCTCGACACACGAAAACGCTTCGCCAAACTTCGACCGAACCGGTCATCACTTTCGGCACATTCCGCAACCGTTTAGCGCGAATACCACAATTAGGTCTTCTTTCTCATTTCCGCCGCACGGGATTTCGACGAGGCATTATGTGCATAGGGTCTGACCCCATGCACACTCTTCATGCTGCAACTCCCTTTTCTCAATGACAGCGACCGTTGGCACGGCGCGGACAGTTGGCCTTGCCTGCGCCGCCAGTGCCGAGGCGGCGGTAGCAGATTTCGTTTTCGAGCGGTGCACCAGAAAAGTATGCGTCAATATTGCCGAACGTAGTCTCGGCAATATTCGCAAGTGCCTCGTGTGTGAGAAAAGCCTGATGCGAGGTGACGATGACGTTCGGGAGCGAGACGAGAAGCGAGAGCGTTTTGTTCTGCTTCGTCTCCTCCGAGCGGTCTTCGTAGAACCATTCGCTCTCCTCTTCATAGACGTCAAGTCCAGCCGCTCCCACTGTGCCGTCGCGCAGGGCGGAAAGCAGCGCCTCGGAATCGACGAGTCCGCCGCGCGAAGTGTTGATGAGCGTGACACCGCGTTTCGCCTTTGCGAGAGATTAGGCATTGATGATGTGGTTTGTCGCCGACAGCAGCGGGCAATGGAGCGAGACGACGTCGGACTGCGCGAGGAGCACAGCCGCCGTGAGCCTCGTCTCGAAGTAGCGGATGCCGTATCTGCCGCCGTTCAACCGGTCGAACGATTCGCGGTCGTAGGGCTTCGTGTCGAAAAATGCAATCTTCTTCATGCCGCCTCCTTTCTTCTTGTGTTCCGCGACGGCCTTTTCATCGTAGTCCGCAGCCTTGCGCTCCGTGATCGTTATCGCGCCCGCAGGACATGCGGGCAGACAGTCGCCCATGCCGTCGCAGTAGTCGTCTCTGACGAGACTGGCCTTGCCGTCCACCATCTCGATGGCTCCTTCATGGCATGCCGATGCGCACAGCCCGCAGCCTGTGCATTTGCTTTCGTCAATCTCCACAATCTTTCTTCTCATCCGGAAGTCTCCTTTCATGCCTTGATTCGGCGCGTATTATATCACTTTCAGGGTATCGACTCCGTTGTTTTTCCAACGGAATTGTGATATAATCCCCCGCATGGCAAACAACATTGCAACAGTGGCGCAATCTCTGGATGGAGTCGGTCTCTTCACTAGAATCGGCAGGAGCGACATCGAATCCCTTTTGACGTGCCTTGGCGCGCGCGCAACACGCCTCGGGAAAGGCGCGGCTCTTGTCCGCACCGGCGACAAAGCCGACCGGTTCTGGGTGGTGCTGTCGGGAAAGCTCAATGTCGCGCAATACGACATTCAGGGGCGTCGCACGATAGTGAAGTGCGTCGAAAGCGGCTCGCTTGTCGGCGCGGCGCAGTCGCTCGCAGGCGTTCCGGCGTTCATGTTTGATGTCGAGGTGGAGGAGGATGCGGAGATCCTTGCGCTGCGGACGTCGCGGATTCTCGCGCCTTGCGAGAACGCCTGCAGCTTCCACGCGAAGATTGTCCGCAACCTCATGTCGGTTTTCGCCGCCAAGACGCTCGACCTGAACAGGAAGATTGACATCCTCTCGCGCAGAACGACGGCGGACAAGCTTCTTGCCTATCTTCACGGCGTGGCTGCCGAAAGACATGTGGCGGAGTTTGACATACCGTTCGACCGGCAGGGGCTTGCCGATTACCTTTGCGTCGAGAGGAGCGCGCTGTCGGCGGAGATGAGCCGCCTTGCGAAGAACGGCGTCCTGGCATTCCACAAGAATCACTTTGCCTTGACTGGGCGGCGGCATTAAGACCGCTGTCTGATGTACAGTTCCCGCTCGATCCACGCCATGAGGAAATCTACGAGGCTCGATTGGCGTTCTTGTGGCGCGAATGCGACGATGGAAAGCATGAAAATCGCGCCGGGAGAGTCGTCCGTCCTCCGCGTGGAGTTCAATCCCGCTGGAGCACCGGCGTCCGTGCCGTTTGCGGTTGCGATATGCTATACTTCCGGCATCCACAACCATGAACGACAAGGAGGCAAAATGGCGCGAAAGAAGGGAACGGGCAATCTGCAGCTCGAGAAGAACGGCATCTGGACGGTGCGCATAGGGTTCGGCGGCGGGAGGTTTTCGCGATCGACCGGGACTGCGGACCGTGCGTGCGCGGAACGGATATTGGAGCGGTGCCTCAGGCCGCTCGGGCTCGGCGCGAAGAAGGTTCCGCTATCCGGGGCGTGGAGACAATACCTGCGCTCGCCCAACCGCAACGAGCTTTCTCCGGCGACGCTGGAGCTCAAGCGGAACACGTGGATGCATTTCGCGCGCTGGATGGAGAAGCGGTATTTTGCGGTCGACGATCTGGCCGGGGTGAGCGAGGGCATGGTTTCGGAGTATCTGTCGGAGATGCGCGAGAACATAGCAGCGGCCACGTACAATTGCCGGATATGCGCGCTGAGGGAGATACATCGCGTGGTTTCCGAGGCGGCGGGGATAGCGGAAAACCCGTGGGCGAAGGCGAAGATGCGTCCGGACGACAGCCACGGGCGCAGGGCGCTTTCGCTAGACGAGCTGCGCCGGCTGGTCGTTTGCGCGCGCGCGGCGGAAGCGGAGGGCGGCGGAGAATGGCTGCGGCTCGTGCTGACCGGGCTGTACACCGGACTGCGGCTCGGCGACTGCTGCCGCCTCGACTGGGGCGAAATCGATCTCGGGAAGGGGATAATACAGCTCGTCCCCCGAAAGACCAGGCGGCATTCGCACGGGCGGCCGGTCACGATTCCGGTGCATCCCGAGCTCGCCGTGGCGCTTTCGGGCGGAAGGCCGAAAGGTCCGGTGATGCCGCAGATCGCCGAACTGTATGCGACGGGACGCTGGCGCGTGAGCGTGCAGCTCGGCAGGATATTTCGCAAGGCGGGAATCGCGACTTCGGTCAGGATATGCGGAAGGCGGCGGCTGACGCCAGAGGCGACGTTCCATTCGCTGAGGCATACGTTCGTGTCGTTCGCGGCCAACGCCGGGGTTCCGCTGCACGTGGTGCAGTCGATCGTCGGGCATTCGTCGCCGGCGATGACGCGCCACTACTACCACGAGAGCATCGACGCCCTTCGCTGTGCGGTAGATGCGATCCCGGCGCTGAGGGCTTGACTTTGCGCGGAGGAATTTGATAGAATCGCCGGAAATCGGGAGAGAGAAACATGCATATCATTTTAGCGATAATCGCCGCCGCCGCCGTTTCTCCGGAAGCGAGGACGATACACCTGCCGCCCGGGACGACCCGTCTCGACGCACCGATCGTGATTTCGGCGGAAGACGGAGCGTGCACCATCGAGGGCGCAGAGGACGGATCGAGCGTCCTTTCTGGCGCGAAGCTTCTGGAGGGGCTGGAGTTCGTGCGCGGAGAAGACGGGGTTTGGTCCGCAGACTGCATTCTCGACGAGGCGCCCGACCAGCTGTTCGTGGACGGGAAGCGCTATTCGATGGCGCGGTTTCCGAACCGCCGGTGCGACCGCGACGCGAACGTGTTCGACGTCTGGCGCCTCGGAGACGGTTCGAGCGGAGACGACGACGCGCTCGCGCCGGAACGCGTCCGGCGATGGCGCGACCCGAGAGGTGCGTACGTGCACGCGATGCAGGAGCTGCTCTGGGGCGACATGCACTGGCGGATCTCCGGCATCTCTAGCGACGGGGCGCTCTCGCTCGAAGGCGGTTGGCAGAACAACCGTCCGACAGGGATGCATCCGGTCTACAGGTACGTCGAGAATGTGCGCGAGGAGCTGGACGCGCCCGGGGAATGGTTCTACGACGCCGCGGCCGG
>JAGDAE010000217.1 GCA_017959645.1 Kiritimatiellia bacterium | reverse complement strand
GAGGACTACGATATCGTAAGGACTTCCAAGCCCGGATACTCGACCGGAACCGTCGAGGGCGACAACGCCGGCATGGCCAATTTCTGGAATATCGTCTACAACCAGGGCTTCGGCGCGAACTATTCGAACAACTACAACAAGGTTCGCGGCCTCAATCCCGACGGCACGCGCAATGAAAATTACCCGATCTATCTCAACGTCACCAACCTTCTCGTCGAGATGTACAGCGCCCACTACGCGGCCGACACCGACTCGCCGGCGAGCGGCGGCATGCCCAACAATATCGCGGCGTTCCGCAACCGCGTCGACGGCAAGGGCAAGGAGGACGGCTGGATGTTCAACCGCCACGACGCCGAGTGGTCTCTCGGCTTCGGCGGCGGCTACAATTCGGATACCTGCGGCTACGGGTCGAAGGCCGAAGCGGGCTGCAGCGTGTTCAATCCGGCCGGGATCCACTACGAGCTGATGGCGAACGCCGAGTACCGCATGGTCGCGGCGGACCTGTTCCACAAGTTCTTCCTGCGCGAGGGCGGGGCGATGACCGCGCCGGTCGCCGAGGCGAGATTCCGTTCGCGCATGGCCGAGATCGACGAGGCGATCGTCTGCGAAAACGCGCGTTGGGGATGGGATCGCGCGACATGGCTGTACTACTGCGAGAATATCTGCATCAACTTCCTCCGCAACCGCGTGCCGTATCTTAAATACCACTCCCAGAATCGCGGGTGGTATCCCTCGATCGACGCGCCCAGCGCACTCGACGAAGACGGCAATCTCGTCGCCGACGGAACCAGGTTCGAGTCGGAAGGCAAGGTCTATCTGGGCGGCGCCGGCGGCACGGTCTACTACACCACCGACGGCTCCGATCCGCGTCTCGAAGGCGGCGCGGTCGCCAGCGGTGCGCAGGTCTACGACACGGCGGCGACCGGCGACGAAGCGGGTATCGTCGTGCCGGCTGCTGGTCTCGTTCTCAAGGCGCGCGTCCTGACCGGGAGCGGCGAATGGTCGGCGCTCGAGGAGGTCGAGGTCGTCGGCTCCAATCCGCCGTCGACGATCTCCAGCTCGATACGCTTCGCCGAGGTCTGCGGCATCCCCGCCGACGGCATCAAGGGCGATACCGGCGAATACGTGGTTCTGACCAACACCTCCGACACGGCCGGTTTCGACGTCTCGGGAATGAACGTGGTCGTCGGCAAGAGGAAAGACATCGAGAAGAGCGGCGATGCCGGCTCGAAGATGAATATCGTCCTTCCCGAAGGCTCGTTCATCGCCGCCTGCGGTTCGCTCAGGCTCGACCAGGCCGATTTCGGAATTGAAGGCGGCTGGGATAAGATAACCAACGGCGATCTCATTCTGAGGCTCTACACCGCCGGCGGCGCCCTCGTGCAGTCGTCCGCCGTGGATCAGAACAACTTCCCGACCGTGACCGACGCGAACATGCTCGGCGCTTCGCTCATAGCGACCGATTTCGGGGCCGAGACTTCGGAATCGGGCTGGAGGGCGTCGGTTTCGCCGGAGTACTACTACTTGAGGTTCCTCGCGTTCGACGGTCTGCCGCCTGACTCGGAAGGCGACCTGTACGAATGGTTCGCGCTCACCAACCTCTCCGATACGGCCGCGCTCGATCTTACTGGGGTCAGGGTCGTTATCGGCAAGACCGCCAAGGATGGCTCGTTCGACGAGGCGTCGTCGAAGATGAATGTCGTCATCGCCGGCGGAACGCTTGCGGCGGCGTCTTCAAACCGCTTCGACAAGGCCTCGTTCGGACCAGAGTGGGACAAGATCACCAACGGCGACATCGCATTGAGGCTCTACGACGCCTACGGGCTGCTCATACAGTCGTCGGCTCTCAAGCAGAAGAACTTCTCCGCATACTACGGTTCCGGCGGTCCGGGCGGAGAGGATTGGCTCGTCGCCACCTCGTTCGGACGCGTCCTCGCCGAGAGCGACTGGGCCGAGAGCAGTTCGATCGGCGGCGACGCCGACAAGGTGGCCGAGGATATCGCCGCGATCGAAGCGGCGAAGTCCGGCGACGTCGCGCTTCCGAACGAGGCGGACGTTGCCATCGACGGCAATACGGTGACGATAACGATCGGTTCGGCCAGCGATACGGTCGAAGTTCCGGCGTACTACACGCCGTCGTACACGGCGGGAACCCTCTCGCTCGCGCTGAACGATCTCGCGCTGCCGACCATCGCCGACACGCTCGAGGAAGAGACGGTCGTGATACCGGCGATACAGGTTGTTGACGGAGAGATCCAGCTCAATGTCACCGCCGCCGAAAGCGCGCTTTGGTACGGTCTCAAGATCGCGGCGTCTCCTTCCGCCGAGTGGGACGCGATCGAGGTCGAAAACTGGGTCTCGGGCGAAGCGCTTACGACGCTCACGGCCGAAGCGGACGGCGACGCCGGCTTCTACAAGATCGTCGTGACCGACATCGACCCCACCCTCTGATAGACGAGCGTCATAACGAAACAAAGCCCGCGG
>JAGDAE010000216.1 GCA_017959645.1 Kiritimatiellia bacterium | reverse complement strand
TGAGACGGAATATAAGCCGTCCATGATCTTCTTCGTTCTCCTCGGCATTGGTGTATTTACATGGGTCATTGGTGCGGCCGTTCCCGTTGGCATGTACTTTTACAACAAGACAATTGTACAGAAGTCCATCGCTGACGTGCTGAAGCGCATCAAGGATGAGAACGAGGAATGATTTTTTAGAGGCGCATTCGTGTCGAGATGTATAGACTGACAGGCATTGGATACGCCTTGCATTCTCGCATGAAACGAGGCATGAAGTCGAGCTTGATTGCGTGCCTGATTGCGACAGCTACTGTCTGTGCGCTGGCGTACCTCTATTGCCATGACCCAGCAGAAGAGGGCTTTTACCCCCAATGCCTTTTCCATTCGCTGACGGGACTTTGGTGCCCGGGATGCGGATTGACGAGGGGCCTTTACGCCTGCCTGCACGGAGACTATCTGGCGGCAGTGCGGATGAACTCTCTGCTGTTCGTGGCCGTCCCTGTTCTGGCGGTGTGTGCGTGCGCGTCAAGACGCATTGACGTTCTAAAGGCGATAGACAATCTGTTGCTGACGTCATGCTTGCTGTTCTGGATTCTGCGTAATCTTACATGCTGGCCGTTCATGCTACTTGCGCCGTTATAATCGGCAATGGGGCATTCAAGTCCGTGCCGGGGTGTAAGAGCCGCAGCTGCTGGCATAGGAATCTAAATGGTTTGCGGCTTGCGAAACAGAGGATGAATATGTTCTGCAAAAATTGCGGAAAAGAAGTAGATAGAAACGCCGTAGCCTGCATGGGCTGCGGATGTGATCCACTAAAAGGTGAAAAGTTCTGTCGGCACTGCGGCTCGGCACTGAATCCAGGACAGGTTGTGTGCGTCAAATGCGGTCATGCCGTAAGGAGACAGGGTGAAGGTGTCAGCGGAGCGACTGGAGAATCATCCAAAAGCAGGACAACTGCGGCGCTGTTAGCGATTTTCCTTGGCGGGTTTGGTGCACATGAATTCTATCTTGGGAATTCAAATTCGGCAATAATAAGGCTTGTCGTGTACATTGTCGGCGGTGTGCTCATGTGCGTGCCGAGCTTTGTGCTGAGCATGATCAGCATCATCGAGGGCATCATCTACCTTGCAAAATCCGATGAGGAGTTCAATGAGGTGTATGTGAAGGGTAAACGCGCTTGGTTCTGAATTGATCGAGCCCGCAGGGCGACATAGCCGAAGCGTAGCGTAGGCCGCGCGATCGCGAAGTTCGCGGCGAGCGGCAAGGTGCAGGCCAAGAAGAACCTCGGCCTCATGCAGATGCAGTACAAGGACGTGTACGTCGCGTACGTGTCGATGGGCACGAACCCGGCGGCGACGGTGAAGGCGTTCAACGAGGCCGAGAACTACAACGGCCCTGCGATCATCATCGCGTACGCTCACTGCATCGAGCAGGGACTTCTCACCAAGACCGGTCCTGCGCACCAGAAGGCGGCGGTGGAATCGGTCCACTTCCCGCTCTGGACGTACAACCCGGCGACCGGCAAGGTGAAGCTCGATTCGGCCGACAAGTCCGACACGGTCTCGTTCGCCAAGAACGCGGTCTCGAAGGAACTCGGCGAGAACCGCTTCAAGCAGCTGATCAAGAAGGTCGGCGAGGAGAAGGCGATGGCCATGCTCGAGAAGTCCGAACAGGGCTTCAAGGAGAACTACGCTCTTCTCAAAAAGCTCTCCGAGATGTGATGCAGGAAGGGGGGGATAGCGCATATCGCGTCCGCAGTCTCCGCGGCGGCATTTCGCCGCCGCGGAGATTCGGTTTTGCGGCTTGCCTGCCGGCGTTGGCGGCCGCCTGCGCGTTCGCCTTTTGCGGATGCGAGGGCGTGCACCGGGCGCGGATGGCGCAGCGCGATTCGGCCGCCGCCGCGTCGGGCGAAGCCTCCGCCGTCGGATCCGCAGCCGTCGACGTGAACGGTTTCGGTCTCGAGAAGCTCGTGGCTTTCGCGGTCACCAACCGGCCCGAGGCGGTTGCTGCGGAACTGGCGGCGAGGGATGCGAGACTCGCGCTGAAGCAGCTTGCCGCCGACGCTCCGGTGCTTTCGGACGGCGGCATCTGGCATGCGCCGCATTTGTCGGTTTCCGGCGGCTACGAAGCGAGTTCCGAAACTGCGCGCCATCCCGAGAATCTCGAAGCGAACACACGAGGAGGGGCGTCGGCCGGCCTTTCGCTCGATCTGCTGCTGTGGGATTGGGGGAGGTACGACGCATCGGCCAAAGCGCAGGCCGAACGCGTGATCGCGGCCGAACTTGAGCTGGCCGATGTCCGCAACAGCGTGTTCGAAGAGGTTTCGTCGGCGTATTTCACGCTGATGGAGAAAGATTCGCTGCTCGAAGTCGCTTTTACGAACGAGTTTGAATACGCCGAGCATCTTCGCAGGGCGGAGGATCGCTTGAAGGCCGGCGAGGCGATCGGGCTGGATGTCCTTCGCGCGCGGATGGATCTGTCCCGCGCCCGGCAGAACACGGTCGCGGCGTCGAACGACGTCGCCGTAGCCTTCGTCCAGTTCATGCGTTCGCTCGGCATCGATTGTTCGCCTGATCGCCGCGACGGCGTTTTCGCCGCTCGGGAGAGTCCTCTTCTGGCCGCCGTGCGCGGTTTCCCAGACACATCTTTCGACGCCGCGTCGGCGTTCGCCCTGGCGATGGCCGATTCGCCAGCCATCTGTACGCGCCGCGCGAGATTGCGCGCCGCGATCGCCGATGTCGACTATGCCGTGGCCGATCTGAAGCCGTCGCTGAACGCCTCGGTTTCGTTGAGATGGACCGATCCGGTCTGGCTGTGGAACTGGGGGGTGAACGGCGTGCAGTCGCTGTTTCTGGGCCGCCGCAAACAGCTCGCGCTCGAGCGCGCGGTGGTCGCGATGCAGATCGCCGGCAGCGGGCTGGCGCAGACCGAGCGCGACATCATGCGCGACATCGAGATCGCCGTAGCCGAGAGAGACAACGCCCGCGAGGCGATGGCAAGCGCCGCGTCGAGCATCAGGCAGGCCGCCGAGAATCTGCGTACGGTGGAGCGGCAGTACGGTCTCGGCGACGTCTCGCGCATCGAGTTCGCCGATTCCGTCACCGGCTATGTCGACGCTCTCGGCGGCTGGATAAGCGCTTTCTACCGGGGCCAACGCGCGGAGGCGGCGATTTTCCCGCTCGTGGGGCAGAGCCCGGTTTTCGCGGAAGAAACCGTCTTGGAGGATGAACGATGAGAAAAACGGCTGCGGTTTTCGCATTGCTGCTGTGCGGTTGCGCCGACGGCACCGGAGAGTTTGGCCGGCGCCAGACGCCAGCCTACCGCACCGCGCCGGTGGCAAGAATGGATATCGTGCGAACGGTCGAAGCGACCGGTACGGTCACCCCGCGCAATTCCCCTAACGGCATACCGGTCGGAGCGCAGGTGAACGGAAAGATAGTCAAGCTTCTGGCGGACTACAATTCCGTCGTCACCAACGGGCAGATCGTCGCGCTGATCGATCCGCAGGTCTACGAGGCGAACTACAAGAGCGCGGTAGCCCAGCTGCACGCGAACGAGGCAAATGTCAAAGTGCGCGAGGCGGCGCTGAAGCTTGCCGAAAAGACTCTCTCGCGCAAACGATCGCTGGCTGAGAAGGCGATGGCTCCCATTGCCGATCTCGACGCCGCCGAGGAGAGCCGCGATTCCGCCGCCGCCCTGCTCGCCGCCGCCGTCGCTTCGGTCGAGCAGTCGCAGGCCGCGGTGGACCAGGCGAAGGCCAATCTCGACTACTGCACCATACGTTCGCCCGTCGATGGGATAGTGATCGACCGCAAAGTCGAGGAGGGCGAGACCGTCGTTTCGTCGATGAACGCGGTGCCGGTTCTCACGATCGCCGAGGATCTCAAGACGGTATGGGTCGAGGCGACCGTGCCCGAAGCCGACATCGGCGACGTCAAGGTCGGCCAGAACGTGAGTTTCACCGCCGACGCCTACAGACGGAAGTTCTCCGGAAAAGTCCGCCAGGTCCGCATTGCGGCGACCACGACCAACAACGTCGTCACCTATCCCGTCATAATCGAGGCGGAGAATCCGGACGAGATGCTTTTTCCTGGCATGACCGCGACGCTCTCGATCGAAACCGCGCGCGCGCAGGGCGTAGTCGCGGTCGCGTCGGCCGCATTTAGGTTCCGTCCGCGAGAAGGCGACCGCGTTGAGGGCGAGATTCCGCGCGGACGCAAGCTCTGGTTCGCCAACGCCGCCGGCGCGCTGGAGGCGGTCGCGGTTTCAGAAGGAGTGAGCGACGACAACTTCACCCAGATCGTCTGCGAAAACGTGGATTCGCTCGAAGGACGCGAGGCGGTCGTCGGTTATGCGACGACCTCCGCGCCGGTTGCGGACGGGGACAAGGGTGCCAGCAATCCCTTCATGCCTAAATTCCCGCAGCGAAACAAGAACAAGGGGACCGCGCCGGAACCGAAGAAGTGAGCCATCTGATCGAAATCAGCGACATGTACAAGATCTACGCGATCGGCGGCGAGCCGGTGCACGCGCTCGACGGAGTGTCGCTGGCGGTCGACGAAGGCGAATTCGTGGCGATAATGGGCGCGTCGGGATCGGGAAAGTCGACAATGCTCAACATCCTTGGCTGCCTCGACGTCCCGACGAAGGGCTCCTACCGGCTGGACGGAACCGAAGTGGCCGCGCGTTCGGCCGCCGAACTCGCGAAAATCCGCAACCGCAAGCTGGGGTTCGTGTTCCAGAGCTTCAACCTGCTTGCGCGCACGAGCGCCATCGAGAACGTCGAGCTTCCCGATCTCTACATGGGGCGGCTCAGGGCGAAAGAACGCCGCGTGAGGGCGATGGAGCTTCTCGGGCGCGTCGGACTCAAGGGGCGCGAATCGCACACTCCGGCGCAGCTGTCGGGCGGCCAGCAGCAGCGAGTGGCGATCGCGCGCGCGCTGATGAACAATCCGCCCGTGCTGTTCGCCGACGAGCCGACCGGCAACCTCGACACCAAAAGCTCGGTCGAGATAATGGAGCTGTTCTCGGAACTTTCGTCCGAAGGCATAACCATCGTCATGGTGACCCACGAGGACGACATAGCCGCATACGCGAAACGCCACGTCGTCATGCGCGACGGCAGGATAATGCGCGACGACGCTTCGTGCGGATCGGCGCGCAAGACCGTCGGCGAGGTCGCGCGTCTCGTCAGGGAGGCGCTCGCGTGAACTTCGCGATGATCTTCAGGGTCGCCGCGAGGGCGATCGCCAGAAACAAGACGCGCTCGATACTGACCTGCATCGGCATAATAGTAGGCATCGCCGCCGTGATCGCGGTGATGGCCATCGGGCAGGGCGCCCAGACGATGATGGTAAGAGAGATTTCGTCGATGGGCAACAATCTTGTCATGGTCTTTCCGGAGCGCCGCGTGCAGGGACCGGTTTCGGGCGGAATGGGCCAGGGCCAGACAATGACGGCCGGCGACGCCGAGGCGGTAAAGCGCGAACTCGGCCATCTCGTTCAGGGGGTAAGCCCCTCGGTGCGCGCGACCGTGCAGATGATGTACGCATCGAAGAACTGGAGCGGCAACGTGCAGGGGGTCTCGACCGACATCCTGCAGATCGGCAACTGGGCGGTCGCGGAAGGGCGTTTCTTCACCGAAGACGAGCAGAGCCGTTGCGCGCGCGTCTGCGTCGTCGGCGCCACCGTCAGGGCGAATCTGTTCGGCGAGGACGAAAACCCCGTCGGCAGGACGATACGCCTGAAGAACATGACGTTCAAGGTCGTCGGTCTTCTCGCTCCAAAAGGGGCGAACAACTGGGGGCAGGACCAGGACGACGTTGTCATGGCTCCGTACACCAGCGTCGAGAGGTATCTGCAGCGTTCGAAGTTCAGGAACATAAACATGATGAACGTCTCGCTCGTCTCCATGGACGACCTGGAGATCGCCAAGCGCGAGATCGCCGCGCTTCTGCGCCAGCGCCACCATCTCGCCGACTACCAGGACGACGATTTCGAGACCCGTGACACGACCGAAATCATGAACACCATCGGCTCCGTCACCGGACTGATGACCGTTCTGCTAACCGCAGTCGCCGCGATATCCCTGCTCGTCGGCGGAATCGGCATCATGAACATCATGCTCGTGTCGGTTACCGAGCGCATACGCGAGATCGGCCTGCGCATGGCGATAGGGGCCTCGCCGGGAAACATCCTCGCTCAGTTTCTTCTCGAAGCGGTCGTGCTTTCCACTATCGGGGGCGCGTTCGGGGTGGCGTTGGGAATAGGAGGAGCTGAGTTCATCGGCTGGTGGAAGGGCTGGCCGATACTGATACAGATACCTTCAACCGTCGGCGCCTTTTTCTTCTCGTCGTTTGTGGGGATGTTTTTCGGGTTCTATCCGGCATATCGCGCGTCGAGACTGAATCCTATCGACTGCCTGCGCTACGAATGACACAGACCAAACTTTTGGCTCCCGTTCGGCACAGCTCGTTGACTTTCAGAGCGACGCAATCGCGAATGACGGTATGGGCGGAAATATTGCCTATAATGGGGTTTGTTGCAACTGCCGTCAGTTCGCTATTGAACTGCCGTCAGTTTGGGTGCCAACTGCCGTCAGTTGCTATGTGTTCTGCCGTCAGTTTGGGTGTCAACTGCCGTCAGTTTGGGTACGAACTGCCGTCAGTTGGAGGTGCATCTGCCGTCAGTTGAAAATGTGCGCTCGGTGGCAAGTTGAAAACGACTCCAGACCCGGTGATTGCATAGTGCCGATTCTGCCTCAATGCGCATTTACAGGGGGTGGTAATGCGGATGGAGGATATGTCGGCATGGCGTCCATCTGGCCGCACTGTTCCGACGCGTTTTTTGGCGGTTGGCGTTATCCGGTCTGCTTTCGCCGGATGCTGTCCCGTTTTATGGGTTGCTTTTGAAATGCTGTCCCCGCTCTGGCGGGAAATATGATACGCGGTGTGATGAAACGAGAACGGTGCGGGGCGAGGTTCCGGATGGGGGCTGTTTTGAGACTCATAGAGGGCTATTTTGAGACACTAGTGCGGGATTTATGAGACCTACGGAGGGCTATTGAGGCTCTTGAGAAAAGCGAGAGGGTTGCGGAGAGGAATGTCGGTTCCTACGAGGGGAAGCGGCCAAGTCCAGGGAAGAAGGTGTGAGAATGCATCGTGCCACGGGAAGATCGACGGACTGGTCGTCGGTGGCTATTTTCTGATTATTGCCAGAATGGCGAACAGATGACCGTCCGCCGACGGACACCCCAATGATGGTGCTGTGAATTGTCTTTCTCCTTCGCTCCCGTCGCGCCGGATATTACCATTTCCAGACGGATCTGACGGACACAAGACGCCGAAAATATGATAAAATAACATACACGAAAAGGAAGATATGTCGACCATGAAAAACAAGAAAAAGGAGGAGATTGCGGCGCACGCAATAACGAAGGCGCCGAATTTCGTCATGCTTGCGGCGTTCGTGGCCGCCTGCGTGCTGTCGGGGATTGGGCCTGCGAACATGAAGGTCTGGCTGACGGAGATGTTTTGGGCTTGGGGGCTTGTCGCGATATTGCTTCTGACCCACCGGCGGTTCAAGTTCTCGACCGCCGCCTATACGTGCTTTTTCACATGGTGCATCCTCCAGACGATCGGTGCGCACTGGACCTTCGAGCGCGTTCCGATGGGATGGCTTGCGGAACCGCTCGGCCTCGAGCGCAACCCATTCGACCGCATTGCGCACTTTGCCGTCGGCTGGTTCGCGTTTCCGCTTGCGGAACTGTACTGGCGCAATGGCCATGTCCGCAGCAGGATCGCATCGGCGTTTTTCGCAGTAGTTACGACCATCGCCATGGCCGGGCTTTGGGAGATCGTCGAGTGGCTATACGCCGCAATCGACGGCGGAGAGGCTGGAGCTGCGTTTCTCGGCTCGCAAGGCGACGAATGGGACGCGCAGAAGGACATACTGTGCGATACGGCGGGCGCGGTCTGTTCGTCGGCGCTGTTCATGCTGCCAGGCCGCTGCATCAGGCGCCTCGAAACCGGAATGGAACGCCCATGAAAATCCGACAGAGTTTTTCCTACGCATTGCATATCTTGCGCAGCGGCTTCGTCCGTTTCGCTCCGTTCAACGTTCTCATGGCAATCTGCGCGTCATGTCTTGTCTGGGGCAATCATGTGCCATTGTTCAAAATCGAGACGAGACGGATTCCCGTCACGCTTGCCGCCGGAGCCTGCTGGGGAGCGCTTTTCGCGCTTGCCGCCCGGCTTGCGGTCGAGCGGCGCGCATGCCGCAGAGCGCCGGCGGTCGCGTTGCCGGCGGTCGCGGGCGCGGCAATGGCCTTGCTCGGCGCATGGTTATGGCATCGCATGTGCGAAACGGGCGCGGAACAATCGCTCTGGGGAATGCTTTATTTCGGAGGCGCCGTTTCGATCGCGTCGCTCGCCTTGGCGCAGATGTTCGGCAAGCGGAATGCCTGGACGGTGTCCGAACGGATTTTTCTGTCTGCGGTTTTTGCAGGGCTTGTCTCCATGGCCGCATTTTTGGGGCTGTGCCTATGCATTTCGGCGTACGCTGCGCTGATCGCCAGAGTGAGCGACACCGTCTTCGTCGATGCGGTCGTATTGATCTGGTGCACGGTCGCACCGATGCTGACGGCGGCAATGTTGCCGAAAGACAACGAGCCTTCCGGACATTCAAAGGCCGTTGCCGTGCTGTTCTGGTTCCTGGTTCCGTTCGGAATGGCTTTGCTTGCCATATTGTACGCCTACATGGCCAGAATCGTCTTTGCGTGGTCCATGCCGTCCGGCACGATGAACTGGTACGCGTCCTGCGCGGTCGGAGGGTATCTGTTTTTCTGGCTTTCGCTGCGCGGTTCTCGCGTAAGGATGTTCGCTTTTCTGGCGCGATGGGGATGGATCGCGCTTCTGCCTGTGGTCGCCACGCAGATTGCCGGCATCGCGATACGGTACAACGCATACGGACTCACCGCGCCTCGCATGGCCGGAATGGCTACGCTCGCCATCGGCATCTATGCGCTTTCGCTCGCAGCGTTCGACCGCACCGCGAGGAGCGCGTTCGTCGTGCTGTCGGTCGCCGGGCTGGTTCTGACCGTCTCGCCGTTCAACATATTGGACGTGCCGATCATGCAGCAGTCTGCGCGTCTGCGTTCGGCGCTGGAACGGGCCGGATGCTTTGCGGACGGCGGTTTTTCGGTGCCGGAAAAACTTGATGTGACGGAGAACGATGCGAAGATAATCGACGGCGCCTGGCGATATCTTACGGAACGCAACAGGCTGTTTCTGGGATGCCCGGCGACGGACGCGGGGGAAGATGCCGTCCGTTTTCGCCAAGGCGTCTGGAACGGCAACAAATTCGCGCGCGACATCGCGGAGGCCGCCGGAAAACAACTGTCCGGACAGCGACGGCCAAACCTGCCGGAGATGCTTGGAATCGACCTTGCAAAGTGCGCGGAAAAAAGACGGGACCATCCGGATTCCAGGACCACTTGCCAGTTCTTCCTGGGCGACGAGTCCGGGGCCGTGGACATCTCCGGCTATGCGAAACTCGAAACCGTCGCGCCTGTTTTCAGCCACGAGGACGGCAGGTATTTCATCGCATTGTCGCAGCGCGATCCGACAAACCGCATCGACGTGACTGCGCACGTGAACAAGCTTCTCGGCAATTCCGGAGCCATGGCCGACATGGCCGACATTTCCGGCGACGGCTATCGCAGTTGCACGCTGCGCGCCGAAGACGCGGTATGGGAAATCGCCCCGGATATGGCGTTTGCGGTGACAAGCCTGATCATCTACCGGCCGGAAGAACGAAGATCCGGGCATTTTCTGTACGGCTACATTCTGCGCAAATGACGGCGTCGGCCGAAGATGCGCGCGGGAAAAGAAAAATGCAGTTGTTTTCACACCGGTGCGGGGAAATATGATATAATGTCGCCATGCGGAAGGGGTTTAGGCGAGGACAGACGGCTGTCGAGTACGTGCTTGCGCTCGTGGCGCTAATCGGCGTCATCGGCGTGATGTGGTATCTTGTGCAGGCGGCGCGGGAAAACGTCGCGCGGACGGAATCGCTCGTGAGCTCCGACTATCCGTGACAACAAGAAAGGAACGACAGGCATGATGAAGAAATCGAGAAAAGGTCAGACGATGGTCGAGTACATCATCATCGTGTGCCTGATAGCGGTCTCGCTCATCGCGGTATTCTCCTATCTGAGCCGCGCCATCGGCAAGAAGGCCGCTGGAGCGGCTTCGGCGCTGTCCGAGCAGGAGGGCGACAGCGCGAAGAGCGCCGCCGATGCGATCAGCGAAGATTCGCTCAAACAGCTCGGCGAAGACTGAAGATGCGCAGAGGACAGGCGATGCTGGAGACGGCGATCGCCGTCCTCTTCGTCACATTCCTTTTCCTCTGCCTCTTTCAGGTTACGCAAATGCTGTCCGCGAAAGTCCTTCTGGACCATGCGGCGGCGCGCGCGGCGCGTGCGAAGGCGGTCGGGTTCAACGACTGGATGTGCCTTAAATCGGCCCGGGTGGCGATGATCCCGGTGGCCGGGAAACTGCTTTGGCCCGAATACGACGACGAATACAGCGGAATGGACAGGTTCGGCGTGACATGGCGCGTGCCGGACTATCTCGCGTCCGAAAACGAACCACTCGCGCGCGGCATCCTCGAATACGAGCGCTGGAACACGATGGATTTCTGGGTGAAGTCGGGCTACGGGATTTCGTCCGAGGCAGAAGCATATCTTTCGATCGGGATTCCCCGTTTCTACGCTAGAAACGCCGAGAGCGATTTCGACGGCTACGGAGGCGGCGAGGTCGAGATCGAAGGCGAGGCGAAGATCGAGTCGCACTACCCGTTCTACATGTACGACCAGGGGCTTTGAAGATGCGTCGGGGGCAGGTCATTCTATATCTGCTGATGGTGCTGGTCGCCATCACCCTGCTGTCGCTTCTCAATGTAGATACTTTTCTCGTCGTGCGAGGGAAGAACCGGGTCCAGAACGCGGGAGATGCTGCGGCGCTCAGGGCGGCGCGCGAGCAGGGGAGGATACTGAACGAAATCGGCCGGCTCAACCTGGAGCACATCCTCGCCGCTGTCGAGAACGACAGCAACGAATGCGAGCGGATCGTTCTCGAGCAGCGCCGGGCGGCGCTGCTCCAGCCGGTGGCGGCGCTCGAGTTTGCGAATGAAGCGGCCGAGAAGAATGGGATGGAAGTTCGCGAAGAGTTCTCGAAAATACTCGAAGATCATGTGCGCGAAATACGCGAAGTGTACTGTGGAGGGTCTGAAGACGAATACGATCCGTACTGTCCGCCATGGCCGGGCGCGTGGGAAGAATACGCGGCGAAGATCGAGGAAGCCATCTCGGGCGGGTTGCGCACCGGACCGGACAACGTCGAGTTTTTCTACGCCAGCGGCGGACATCTTCTGCTGAACCGCCAGTTCTACCACGCGATCGCCGGCTACAACTGGTGCTGGTTCCACTGGAACGCCGAAGAATGGCTCAAGAGCTACGATTCCTATCACGACTGGCCGGATTTGCCGATCGGCAAGGAACAGAATCTCGACAACAGCGAGATATTCAATCTTCACGTCGAGGCGTGGGAGGGTGCGCTGACGGACATACTCGACACCAACCAGATCGCGAAGATATACCGCGAATACGCCGACAACGGCGAGTTGAGTGCGGAGAAAATGGCCCTGTCGCATATTCTGACCAATCGCAACGAGACGTGGTTTCTCTTCGATTCCGCCGGCGTCGGCACGTGGGGACGCTGGTTCAACGTGCTCAGTCTCGTCGAAGACGTGAATTCCGGAGAAGAGTTCCCGATCGTCGGCGAGATCAAGGAGGAATACAACGTGCGCGGATGCGCGGCGATATGCCGATGCGTGATGGATGTCGAAGCGTTCGCGATCGACTCTTCATCGGCGGTGACCTGGTCGGCGGCGGCAAAACCGTTCGGAACCGTGGTCAACTTCGACGGCGAAAAAGACGTCGTGACTGCGCTGCGCCGGTTCATCGTGCCGTGCTTCGATTCTGTTCGGCTGGTGGCGGTCGACTCGGTCGGCGGAGAGAATCTGGCCACGGCGGACTACGGGTGGGTGACGCACATACGCAAGCATCTGTGGAACGTGGAGGGGACCGGGTATCTGCAGAAAGGTCCGCTCGCGCGCAGTTCGGAAGGATGCTTCTATTGTCTTATGCTCGAAAACTGGGAGCATAAATCGTTCCGGCGCGAGGGGATAAGCTGGCTTAAGTACAATGCGGCCACGTGCGTACGCCCGACCGGGGGCGGCCCGGCCAGTGGAGGGACGAGCCATGGCCACTAGACGCGGGCAGGCGATGATGGAGCTGGCGGTCGGAATGCTCGCCCTGGCGCTGGTCGCAAGCGCACTTTTCGCGTTCGGCGACTACATAATCGCTTCGCTTGACATGCACCGCCATCTGCGGGCCGACGCCGGCAAGGGAGCGCTCAACGGTTTCGGAGACGGTTACTCGTCCAAGTCGGACTCTGATACTGTCGAGGTCGAAAAACTGGCGTCGCAATATGTTTTCGGGTCGGAAGAGGTCGAGATTTCGGAATCGGTTTCTATTCCGAACATGATAATCCCTAAACCGGAATGAGAGAAGAGATTTTCAAGATCGCGGCGCGAAGGCGGATCGAGCTCGCGCTCGTCTGCACCGAGGCGAACATACGCGCGCTCTGCGAGATAAAGTGCGACAGCGCGATACTGGCGGCAGGCGGCGGCGAC
>JAGDAE010000215.1 GCA_017959645.1 Kiritimatiellia bacterium | reverse complement strand
GGCGGGGTTGAAACCGCCGCCGCTTTCCAGAAGTTTCTCGTCGAAAAATACCGGCTCGACCCCAAGGCAAATCTGGTCGGCATGAGCTGGGGAGGGTTCTTCTCCACCCGCTACGCCGCCGCGCACCCTGAAAACGTGCACAAAATCTACTACGATGCGCCGCTCATGAATTTCGACGGATTCGACGAGAATGCGATCGGGCCGTGGAGCGGACTGAAACCGGAATGCGGAAGCTGGTCGGAAGATCCGCGCATGCCGGTGAATCTGGCAGACAAGATCGCCGCAGCCGGGATACCGGTCATGCTGCTTTACGGCGGGCAGGATCTCGTAGTGCCGCCGACCATGAATTGCGAGGTGTTCATGCCGCGCTTTCGCGCGGCAGGCGGCAGGGCGGAATACGTCGAAAACCGTGGTCTCTTCGGCCACCACCCGCACGGGCTCGATCCCGACAAAACCGCCCCGATCGTCGATTTCTTCCTCTCGCGCTGATTCGAGGCCGCTCTTCCGGCGCGCGTTTCAGATACCCTCGCGGCGCGGAAATATGGTATAATACGTCAAATGGCAGACAAGTGCACAGAAAACTACGGCGCGGACGTTTTTTCCGAACGCGAGATAAAGCGTTTTTTGCCCAAGACGGTGGCGTCGAAACTGCTTGCGACGATGCGGCAGGGCAAACCGCTCGATCCTTCGATCGCCGACGCGGTCGCGTCCGGCATGAAGGACTGGGCGGTCGGCTGCGGAGCTACGCACTTCACGCACTGGTTCCAGCCGCTTACCGGCGGCACGGCCGAGCGGCATGACGCGTTCGTCGAACCGACCGGTCCGGCGATGGCGGTTTCGAGGTTTTCCGGCAAGAATCTGATCGGCGGCGAGACCGATGCGAGTTCTTTTCCGTCCGGTGGGTTGAGATCGACATTCGAGGCGCGCGGGTACACCGCGTGGGATCCGACTTCCCCGGCGTTTCTCAAGCGCCACGAAAATGGCGCGACACTGTGCATTCCGACCGCGTTCTGCTCGTTCACCGGCGATGCGCTCGACATGAAGACGCCGCTTCTGAGATCCATCCAGGCGGTGTCGCGCGCGACGGAGCGGCTGATGAAAAAGTTCGGCCAGCCGAAAGCGCACGTCGAAATCACCCTCGGCGCGGAACAGGAGTATTTTCTGGTCGACAGACGCTTCTACATGAAGCGTCCCGATCTTCTGCAGACCGGGCGCACGGTTTTCGGCGCCGCCCCGCAGAAGCACCAGCAGCTCGACGACCACTATTTCGGCGCGATCAAGCCGCGCATTCTCAAATTCATGACCGAGGTCGAGGAGCGGCTGTGGCGACTGGGCATACCGGCCAAGACGCGCCACAATGAGGTCGCGCCCGCCCAGTTCGAGCTAGCGCCGATGTTCGAGAGTCTCAATCTCGCCGTCGACCACAACATGATGATAATGGAGGTGCTGAAGCAGACTGCCGAGCGGCACGGTCTCGTGTGCCTGCTGCACGAAAAACCGTTCGAGGGCATCAATGGCTCCGGAAAGCATTGCAACTGGTCGATCTCCTACGGCGGACGCAATCTGCTCACGCCGGGCGACAATCCGCGCGAGAACGCGATCTTCATCACGCTGCTGCTGGCGATAATCCGCGCGATCGAGATGCACGCCGACATTCTCAGGATGACGACGGCCGGCGCCGGCAACGACCATCGGCTCGGCGCCAACGAGGCGCCGCCTGCGGTGATTTCGGTTTTTCTCGGCGACGAGCTGAACGCGGTCTTGGATGCGATCGAGCGCGACGTCAAGGGCAGGGTGGGGGCCGGGCGCGCGCCGATGAAGCTCGGCGTCGATTCGCTGCCGCCGCTGCCGAAAGACACCACAGACCGCAACCGCACGTCCCCGTTCGCATTCACCGGCAACAAGTTCGAGTTCCGCACCCCGGGCTCTTCGCAGAATTGCGCGCAGAGCCAGATGGTGCTCAACACGATCGTGGCAGAGTCGATCGACGCGTTGTGCGACAAGCTCGATGCGGCGAAGGGGGGCTTCAACGAGAAACTGCAGAAGCTGCTCCGCTACGAGGTGAGGGCGCACAAGCGGGTCATATTCTCCGGCGACGGATATTCGGACGAATGGCGCAAAGAGGCGGCGAAGCGCGGGCTCCCCGACCTTCCCGACACGCCGTCCGCCCTCGCGCCGCTCAAAGACTCGCGCAATATCGGCCTTTTCTCTAAGTACGGGGTGCTTTCCGAAACCGAGATGCATTCGCGCTGGGAGATCGGCATCGGCGATTGGCGGCGGAGAATCCGCATCGAGGCCGGGGTTGCGCTCGAAATCGCGCGTTCGATGATACGTCCGGTCGTCGCCGACGAATTCTCGCGCCTCGCGACGGCGATAGGCCAGGCGCGGAAAGACCGGCTCAAGGTCGGAGTGCGCGGTCTCACGGCGCTTTCCCTCAAGCTCGGCGCGGGGCTGGACGATCTGCATCTCAAGTGCGACCGTCTCGAACGGGCGCTCTCCCGCGACGCGCCTTCCGCGCAGATATCCGCCATGAACGACCTCAGAAAGACGGTTGACCGGCTCGAACAGCTGGTGGACGACGGCAAGTGGCCGCTGCCGAAATACCGGGAAATGCTTTTCGTGTACTGAAATGGCGTACGGGAAGGGCAGAAGCGGCGCGCAGGCGCTGGTCGAGTCGCTCGAGCGGGCGGGAACCGAGGTTCTGTTCGGCTATCCTGGCGGCAACGTCGCGGACATCTTCGACCGCATCCCGTCTGCGCGATTCCGTTTCGTGCTCGGGCGGCACGAGCAGGGATGTGTGCATATGGCGGACGGATACGCCCGCGCGACGGGCAGACCCGGTGTTGCGATCGTGACGTCCGGTCCCGGGCTGACAAATACCGTCACCGCGCTCGGAGCGGCGTACATGGACGGAATTCCGCTGATTCTCGTCTCCGGGCAGGTGCCGCTTTCGCAGATCGGAACCGACGCCTTCCAGGAGGCGGACACGACCGGCATAACCCGCGCGGTCTCGAAGCACAACTTCCTCGTGCAGAGCGCGGACGAAATTCCCGAAACCGTGGCCCAGGCATTCTATATAGCGACGCACGGCAAGCCGGGCCCGGTCGTAATCGACATTCCACGCAACTGCCAGGAGGAAATCACGCGATCGGCATATCCCGAGCGGATTTCGCTGCGCGCGTACCATCCAGAATCCACCGCGACGTCGAGAGACATGAACCGGCTCGCGCGGCTGATCAACGATGCGCGCAGACCGGTCCTGTACGCCGGCGGCGGCACGATAGCGGCGGGTGCGGCGCGGGACGTGGCGGCGCTGTCGCGGAAGGCGTCGATACCGGTCGCGACAACCCTTACCGGAATCGGCGGTGACGGTGCGGCGGACGGCGCGCACACGCTCGGACTCGCCGGCATGCACGGCTCGCCTGCCGCGAACCGGGCGATCGCCGAGGCGGATTTGCTGATCGCTCTCGGAGTGCGTTTCAACGACCGGATAACCGGCAAGGTCTCGCAGTACGCGCGCAAGGCGAAAATCGTGCATGTCGACTGCGATCCGTCGTCGATAGGCAAGAACGTGCCCGTCGATCTCGGAATCGTCGCCGACGTGAAAGACGTCCTCACCACGGTGTTTTCGCGGGTGAAGGCGGCCGACCGTACGGAGTGGCTTGAGAAAATCCGCTCGTGGCGCGAAAGCGGTAGGATAGCCGAAAAGCCGTCCGCCTCCGGCGCGATATCCCCGCGAGAGCTGATGGAGGCAATCGACCGGCGGACGAAAGGCGATGCGATCGTGGCCACCGACGTCGGGCAGCATCAGATATGGGCGGCGCAGATGCTTTCGCACCGGCGCTCGCGGCATTTTCTGACTTCGGGCGGGATGGGCGCGATGGGATTCGGAATACCGGCGGCGATCGGGGCGGCGATCGCTTTCGGCGGAGAAAAACGGGTGGTCGCCATCCTTGGCGACGGCGGCGCGCAGATGACGGCGCAGGAACTGGCGGTCGCGGCCGAGGAGAAGCTGCCGATAGCGTTCGTGGTCGTCAACAACCGCAGTCTCGGTATGGTCCGGCAGATGCAGGATGTGTTTTTCGCGGGCAACCGCGCAGCCACGGTCTTCAAAGGGAAATACCTGCCCGATTTCAGGAAGCTGGCATCCGCGTACGGAATCAGATCGCGGCGGGTTGAACGCGCGGACAAACTCGCCGCGGCGGTCGGAGCGGCGCTTTCGGCGCGCGGGCCGTTTCTGCTCGAGGTAATGGTCGATCCCGAAGCGAACGTGGAGCCGATGGTGTTCAGATGAAAGAAGAAACCTACCGCCTGAACTGTTTTGTCGAGAACCGCCCCGGGGTGCTCGCGAGGATCGTCGGCCTCATTTCCGGCCGCGGCTACAACATCCAGACGCTGAATGTCGGGCCGACCGAGGACGGGACGGTTTCGCGCATGCGCATCGACGTGCTGGGGACGCGCAGGGTGGTCGAACAGATCATTCTCCAGCTGCGCAATCAGGTGAACGTGATCGAAGTCGTGTCCCGGCGGCTGTGAGGTTGAAAGCGGCGGCGAAAATTTGGTATAATACGCGGAAATACGGAAACTGTAAGAAAATGACACTGGCAGAAATAGAAAACGGCAGGGTTGCGAGCCTGGCCGAGATCGCGGCGGCGACCGGCGACGAGATCGAGACGCTTCGCGTCAAGTACGTCGGGCGCAACGGCTCCATACCCGCGCTCATCAAGGCCATGAAGGACGTTCCGAAGGAGGAGCGGCCGGCGTTCGGGAAGGCCGTGCAGGCGTGGAAGGCGCAAGTCGAGGCGGCGTTGGCTGCGAAAGGAGCCGGCGGCGCGGCGGAAAAGCGCGTCGAAGCGGACCTTACGCTCCCGGGGAACTGGCGCGAACCAGGCGTGGAACATCCGCTTTCCCGCGTGATCAAAGATACGGCCCGTATCTTCGGCCATCTGGGGTTCACCGTTGCCGACGGTCCAGAACTCGAGAACCGCTTCAACAATTTCACCGCGCTCAACACGCCGGCGCACCATCCTTCGATGGATCGCAGCGACACGTTCTGGTTCGGGGACGATTGCCTTCTGCGTACCCAGACCTCGCCGGTGCAGATAAGGACGATGATGACGAACAAGCCGCCGGTCAGGGTAATCTGCCCAGGGCGGACGTTCCGCCGGGACACGACGGACGCCACCCATTCCGCGAATTTCCACCAGATCGAGGGGCTTTACGTGGATACGAAGCCGGTTTCGCTCGCGGATCTCAAGAGCGTGCTTTCGTATTTCGCGCGCGAGATGATGGGCGATGGCGTAACGGTGCGATTCCGTCCCCATTTCTTCCCGTTCACCGAACCTTCGGTCGAGGTCGATTTTACCTGCCACGTCTGCAAGGGCAAGGGATGCAGGGTCTGCAAGGATTCCGGCTGGATCGAAGTCGCCGGCGCGGGGATGGTGGATCCGAGGGTGTTCGGGTTCGTCGGCTACGACGCCGACGAGGTCTCGGGTTATGCGTTCGGTTTCGGCGTCGAGCGCGTCGCGATGATCAAGTACGGCATTCCGGACATCCGCTGGCTGTACGAAAACGACGTCCGGTTCCTGTCGCAGTTCGCGTAATCCGGTCTGCGGCGGAAGAAAGAGAAACGGAGGTGCGGCATGATGACGATATATCGCTGGGAGAACGGAGGTCTCAAAGAGACGTCTGATTTCTCGCCGTCGTGCTGGATCAATCTGGTCGAGCCGACGACAACCGAACTGGAGAAGGTCCTCACCAGCACCTCGGTTCCGCGTGACTTTCTCACCGATCCTCTCGATTCCGACGAACGCCCGCGTTTCGACTACGACGACGACGCGTCGATACTGATCGTGCACATTCCGTGTCCGGTCAACGACGACGAGGTGGTGCCGTACCGCACCGTCCCGCTCGGGATAATCCTTACCGGAGAGAAGGTGATTACGGTGTGCAGCACGCAGACGCAGGTGACGACGGCGTTTCTCGACCAGATCCGTCGCGTGTGTCCGCCTTCCGACCGCTACCGCTTCGCGTTCCGGCTGCTGTGGCACGGCGGCGTCCTGTTCCTGAGGTATCTGCACGACATCCATCTGCGCACGAACGCTCTGGAGGAGGAGCTACACCGGTCGATCTCCAACGAAGTGCTACTGAAGCTTCTGATGATCGAAAAGACGTTCGTCTACTTCACCACCTCGCTGAAGGCCGACACGATCGCGCTCGCCCGCGCCAACACCGCGCGCCAGCTGGTGATGAGCGAAGACGACCGCGACCAGCTCGAGGACGCCATGGTCGAATACCAGCAGGCGCTGGAGACGGCGACCATTCACGCGAATATTCTGAACGGCACCCTCGACACTTTCGCGTCGCTGATCAACAACAACCTGAACAATGTCATGAAATACCTGACGGCCGCGACGATCATGCTCGCGGCGCCGACGCTGATCGCTTCGCTGTACGGCATGAACATCGGTTTGCCGTTCCAGGGCCACCATCACGCGTTCGCCATCGTGATGGGCATATCGGGGCTTCTGGCCGCCGCGATCGGCGCGGTGTTTTTCGTCCTTTCCCGCAAACGGATTTTCTAACCGGTCAAACATGGTTCAACACGCGATATGAAACTCGATCCTACCAAGATGAAAGACTGGCAGATCGCCGAGGCGGCGGAGGCGAATCTCCGCCCCGTGCGTGATCTCGCAGGCGAACTCGGAATCGCCGAAGACGAGTGGGATGGCTACGGCAAGTACGTCGGAAAGATCGACGTCACGAAGGTTCTCAAGCGCGTCGGCGCGGCCAAGCGCGCGAAATACATCGATGTCACGGCAATCACCCCGACCGCGCTAGGCGAGGGCAAGACGACGACGACCGTTGGTCTCGTCGAGGGGCTCGGCAGGCTCGGGAAAAAGGTGATCGGCTGCGTGCGCCAGCCGTCCGGCGGCCCGACGTTCAACATCAAGGGTTCCGCGGCGGGAGGCGGTCTCGCCCAGGTCGTGCCGCTCACGATGCTTTCGCTCGGGCTGACGGGCGACATCGACGCGATAACCAACGCCAACAATCTCGCGATGGTCGCGCTCAATTCCCGGATGCAGCACGAGCGCAACCACGACGACGCGTGGCTCGCGGAGCGCGGGTTGAAGCGCCTCGACATAGATCCGGCGCGCATCCAGTTCAAATGGGCGATAGACTTCTGCGCGCAGGGGCTTCGTGACATCGAGATAGGACGCGGCAAGGGGCCGCTCGACGGCTTCCGCTGCGATTCCGGCTTCTACATCACTGTCGCCTCCGAGGTGATGGCCATTCTCGCAATGTCGGCGGATCTGAAGGATCTGCGCGAACGCTTGTCGAAGATAGTAGTCGCCTATTCGAAGAGCGGCGCGCCGGTTACGACGAAAGACCTCGAGGTCGACGGGGCCATGTGCGCGCTTCTGGTCAAGGCGATCCAGCCGACGATGATGCAGACCGTCGAAGGCCAGCCTGTGTTCGTGCATGCGGGACCTTTCGCAAACATCGCGATCGGGCAGAATTCCGTCATCGCCGACAGGCTCGCGTGCGCGCTCGGCGAATATGTCGTCACCGAGAGCGGATTCGCGAGCGACATGGGCTACGAGAAGTTCTGGAACATCAAATGCCGCTGCTCCGGGCTCAAGCCCGACGCGGTGGTTCTCGTCGCGACCGTGCGCGCGCTGAAAGCGCACGGCGGCGCGCCGGCGGTGAAGGCCGGGCTGCCGCTCGACCCGGTGTACACGAGCGAAAACCTGGAACTGCTCGAAAAAGGGTGCGACAATCTGCTCGCGCACATCGACATCGTCCGCCGCTCGGGGATACAGCCGGTCGTGTGCCTCAACGCGTTCTATACCGATACCGCGGCGGAGCGGGATCTCGTGAGGAAGATCGCCGAGAGGGCGGGCGCCGCATTCGCGGTTTCCGACCACTGGCTCAAAGGCGGAGAGGGCGCGATTGAACTTGCGCAGGCGGTCGTCGAGGCGTGCGCGAAGCCAAACGGCTTCGGGTTCCTCTGCGATCTCGGCGAGCCGATCAAAGATCGCATCGTCAAGCAGGTCGTCGAGGTGTACGGCGGCGACGGGGTCGATTTCGAGCCGGTCGCGCTCGAGAAGCTCGAGGCGTTCCAGCGCGATCCCGAGACGGCGAAGCTGCCGGTGTGCGTGGCCAAGACCCAATATTCGCTTTCGCACGATCCGAAGCTACTCGGGCGGCCGAAGGGCTGGCGCATGCCGGTGAAGGATGTTCTTATCTACCGCGGCGCCGGGCTGATCGTCCCGGTGGCCGGAGAAATCAAACTCATGCCGGGAACGTCGGCTTCTCCGGCCTACCGCAAAATCGACGTCGACGTCGAAACAGGAAAGGTGAGGGGGTTGTTCTGAGATGAAACGCAGACTCGTACTGATAATTTCCCTGGTCGCCGGTCTCGTCGCCGCGATTCTCACGCGCGTGTACATATCGGTGACCGAAAGCGAACTCAACGCCGAACGCGAACGGCTGCGCAAAAAATACGGCACGATCAACGTGCTCGCCTTCGCGAAAGACACCCCGGCCGGGACGGTCATCGCCAAGCGCGATCTGGGCGTCAAGACCGTGCCGGCGCTGGGGATGCGCGGCCAGGCGCTCACAGAAGACAATCTCGCCGACATCATCGGCAGGAAGACGACGGTCGCGCACGGCAAGGAGGAGGTGCTGTTCTGGTCCGACATCGAAGGCGGCAACCCCAACGCCGGCGGGCTTTCGTCCGACGTGAAGAAGCAGATGCGCGCGATGTCGATCAACGTGTCCGGGGCGGCGGCGGTTGCCGGCATGATCAAGCCGAACGACCACGTCGACGTCATCGGAACTTTCAACTTCCCCGGCGACGACGGTAAGTTGAAGCGCGGCGACCCGGTTACCTGCACGATTCTGCAGAACGTGCTCGTGCTCGCGACCGGAAGGGAGACGTCGAAGTCGCGCGTGCGCGAGGCGGCTTCGTCCGGTTCCGGCTATTCGACCGTGACGCTCGAGGTCTCGCCGCGCGAGGCGGAGATGCTGGCTTTCGCCGAGCAGATCAAAGGACGCATAATCCTGACTCTCCGCAACCGCAACGACACTTCTTCGGAGAAGGAGCTGCCGCAGATCGATTACGAAGCGATCCGCTCCGAGATGGAGGAGTTGAATCTGAAACGCCAGCAGAAACTCGGGGCGAGGTAGCGCCATGACGCTTACGACTCTGGTCGGAGGGGTGCGCGAATCGCGGGAACTGGCGGACGGCGCGTACATAATCGGACGCGGCGCGGCGTGCAGGATATGCTTTCCGTCGCCGGACGTGTCCGAGCGGCACGCGTTGCTGACGGTGCGCGCCGGCAACGCGACGATAGAAGATCTGCACAGCGCCAACGGAACCTACGTGAACGGCGAGCAGATCGATGGCGCGACCGATCTGGACGGCGGCAAAATCGTGCAGATCGGCGAATGCATGCTCAGAGTGTCCGAAGACGGCGCCGCGGAGGAGTATCCCGAAGAGGAGGAGGCGCCGGCCGGGCCGCCGCCGGCCGCCGAAGACGAGATACCGCCTCCCGATCCGATGCGCGAAATCAGGCGCGATGTGCAGGAGCAGATACAGAAAGAGCTACTCAAGCGCATGGACATGAAGCGCCTCACGATGCAGGGAGTGGACCGCGAGGGGCTCGAGGACACGGCCCGCGAGAAGATACGCCAGATAATCGACGGCGTGGTCGCCAACGGACGGCTCCCGGAGGGGATCGATCCTGTCAGGCTCGAAGACGACGTGTTCAACGAGGCGATGCGGCTCGGACCGCTCGAAGATCTTCTCGCCGACGATTCGGTGAGCGAAATCATGGTCAACGGCCCCGGGAAGGTCTATATCGAACGCGGCGGGAAGCTACAGCTTTCGGACTGCCAGTTCACCGACGACGCCAGCGTGCTTTCGGTCATCGAGCGCATCGTCGCCCCGCTCGGGCGGCGCATCGACGAATCGCAGCCGTACGTGGACGCGCGTCTGGCGGACGGCTCGCGCGTCAACGCGATCATAGCCCCGCTCGCGCTGTCCGGGCCGACGATAACGATCAGAAAATTCTCGAAGAAGGCACTTACGCCGGAAGATTTCATCCGCTTCGGGACGTGGACGCACAACGCCGCCGAATTCATGAGGCTCTGCGTGCTTCTCAGGAAGAACATAATCGTCGCGGGAGGAACCGGCTCCGGAAAGACCACTCTGCTCAATCTACTTTCGGGATATATTCCGCACAACGAGCGCATAATCACCGTCGAAGACGCCGCCGAACTCCGGTTGCAGCAGCCGCATGTGGTGCGGCTCGAGGCGAGGCCGCCGAATATCGAAGGCAAAGGCGCGGTGACGATTCGCGATCTCGTCAAAAACTGCCTCAGAATGCGTCCCGACCGCATTATCGTCGGCGAATGTCGCGGCGGGGAGTCGCTCGACATGCTGCAGGCGATGAACACCGGCCACGACGGTTCGCTGACGACCGTGCACGCGAACAGCCCTCGCGACGTCATATCGCGTCTCGAGACTATGGTTCTCATGAGCGGCATGGAATTGCCGTCGCGGGCGATACGCGAACAGATCGCGAGCGCGGTGGACGTGATCATCCACGAATCGCGAATGTCGGACGGCTCGCGCAAAGTCGTCGCGATAACCGAAGTGACCGGACTCGAGGGCAACCAGATCGTGATGCAGGACATCTTCGGGTTCAAGCAGTCAGGCGTAGGCGAAGACGGCAAGATCGCCGGCGAGTTCAAGCCGACCGGCGCGATGCCGACGTGGTTCGACCAGCTACCCGGCCGCGGAATCAGGGTCGATCCGAGGATGTTCGATCCCGATTCCGACGTCCAGGTCGACGTGGAAAGGGCGAGATGACTGCGGTCGGCTGGATTGCGATGGCGCTTTTCGCGCTCGCGGCCGGCGGGCTGGCGTGGTATTTCGCCGCCGGCGTGAAGATAAAGTCAGGCTGGCAGAACGGCGAGAGTCCGCTCGCGAAATGGCTCGACGCGCGCAGGAGGGCCAAGTTCAACGAGCAGCTTCCCGAGGCGCTCTCCACGATGTCGAACGCGCTCAGGGCCGGGTTCTCGATTTCGCAGGCGTTCGATTCGGTCGTCGCCCAGGGCGAGATCCCGATGAGCGAGGAGTTCGCGATTCTCCAGCAGCAACTTCGCATCGGCATGGGCTTCGAGGATGCGCTCGAGTCGATGAGCCGGCGCGTGGGGTCGGACGATCTGACGCTCGTGACGACGGCGATCCTGATAAGCCGCAAGACCGGCGGCAACGTGACCGAGATTTTCGACAAGATTTCGGAGACGATTCGCGGGCGCATGAAGATCGAGCGCCGCGTGAAGACGCTTACCGCGCAGGGGCGGCTTCAGGGTATCGTCGTGTCGGTCATGCCGCTGTTCCTGGGCATTGTCATGACGCTGCTGAAGCCGAAGCTTATGATACCTTTCTTCTGCAGCCTCACCGGCGTCGCAGCGGTTGCGGCGACGATTCTGCTCGTCACGATCGGGTGGCTGATAATCAGGAAGATTGTGAAAATCGACGTGTGATTTTGCAGACCGGCGCACAAATCCGTGCCGAAATATGGTATAATACGCGCCCGCAAGGGCCTGTAGCTCATCTGGACAGAGCAGCTGCCTTCTAAGCAGCGGGTAGTGGGTTCGAGTCCCGCCAGGCCCGCCAGTTTCCATCCTGCCGCTGTTGCGGTTGCTACTGTTTAGCCGAGGCGGGCAGGGACGAAAGCCGCACCGACGCCTCGAACTGCGAGAGCGGCGTCGCGACGATGGCTACTCCTTCCCGCTTCGCCGCCGCCGCCATGTCGTCTGGAACCGGCCGGCCGTGGCATATGACGATTATGCCGGCGCCGACCAGCGTGCAGACGGCGATGGTGTTGAGGTGGTTCTGGATCGTTATCAGAACCGCCCCGTCGGCGCAGTGGCCCATGACGTCCGACAGCAGGTCCGACGAATATGCGCACGACGCTTCGACGCCGGGAATGTTCACGACCACGGTTCCGCTAGTTTTTTCGGCGATTTCGTTCAGAAGCATTTCAGTCTCTCCGATATTGCGGTTGATTTTGCGGCGAAGACGGCTTTGAGTCCGTCGACGGTGAATTCGCAGTCGGCCTCGGTCCACACTCTCGCCACGTCGCCGGGGTTGTGCGCGTCGCTCGAGCGTATGACCGCGTATCCATCCGCCTTTGGCGCCCATGCGTTTTCGTCTGCGGTGCGGGAGAGCTCGACGGCGTCGAAGCAGTTTTCCGGGATTGCCCCGAGACCTGACAGGACCGAGAAGTTGGGGCGGTCGATGTGGGCGGCGATGTAGAGTCCGCCGAGTTCGCGCACCCTGGCGGCGGTTTCGGGTATCGTGCGGCGGCAGCCGGTCGCGAGGATTCTCCATTCCATTTCGACGATTTCGTCGTCCCACGAAAGCACCGGCTGGTCGCCGAACGTCTCGGGATCGTTCACGCGCTTTGGCAGCGCCTCGTACACCCAGTCGGTCATCGCGAGCGCCTGCGCGACAGTGTCGAAGACCGCGAGAGTGTGCACGTCTTCCGACGTCTGCACCTCGAGCCCGAACAGGCACGCGAGGTTTTCCCGCCGCGCGCACTCGGCGATCGCCGGAGCGTTCTTCGCCGACTGGTGGTCGGTCAGCGCGATGCCGCCCATCCCCGCCGCCTTCGCGGCGCGGACGATTTCGGCCGGACTCATCTCCAGGCTTGCGCAGGGGCTGAGCGCCGAGTGTATGTGCAGATCGAATTTCATCTTTGCGGCGGCGATTTTACCACATGTCGCGATTTCCGTCAATGGCGACTTGTCGCGCGGACGGAAATTTGATATACTCTCCAGCGTGAAAAAAGGCAAAGCGAACGTTAAATACCGCCGGATACTGCTGAAGCTTTCCGGCGAGGTTCTCGGCAACCGCGAGACGGGCGAGTGCATCGACCCGGACAGGCTCGCGTTCATGGCCGAACGCGTGAAGAAGATCCACGGCATGGGCGTCGAGATCGGAATCGTCCTCGGCGGCGGCAACATCTTCCGCGGGCTCGCCGGCGCCGGGAAGGGCGTGAACCGCGTAACCGGCGACTCGATGGGGATGCTCGCGACGGTGATCAACGCGCTTGCGATGATGAACGCGCTCGAGTCGATCGGGGTGCCTACGCGGGTGATGACGTCCATCGAAATGCCGAAGCTCGCGGAGCCGTTCATCCAGCGCCGCGCGTTGAGGCACCTCGAGAAGGGGCGCGTCGTCATTTTCGGCGGCGGAACCGGCAACCCGTACTTCTCGACCGATTCGGCCGCGGCGCTCAAGGCGAGCGAGATCGGCGCGGACGCGCTACTCAAGGCGACCAAGGTCGACGGAATCTACACCGCCGACCCGAAGAAGGATCCAAAGGCGAAGAAATACGGTTCGCTCAAATACGAGACGGCGCTCGAGAAGCGGCTGAAGGTAATGGATTCGGCGGCGTTTGCGCTGCGTATGGACAACGGGATACCGATAATCGTCTTCGATTTCTTCGACAAGAACGCGCTTGGGCGCGTCGTCAAGGGCGAGGCGGTCGGGACGATCGTAAGCTGATTTCGAAAAACAAAACTGAAAGAAAAGGGAAAGACATGGAAACGGTTTCTGAAGTGCTGGCCGACGCCGGCGACAAGATTCAGAAGAGCTTCGACGCGCTCAAGTCGCAGTTCGCGGGGCTGAGGACGGGCAAGGCGAATCCGGCGATGGTCGACCAGCTCAAGGTCGACTACTACGGCTGCCCGACGCCGGTCAAGAATCTCGGCACGATTTCGACGCCCGAGCCGCGCCAGATAAAGATAACCCCATTCGACCCGACGGTAATCGACGCGATCAACAAGGCGATTCTCGCGGCCAACCTCGGCGTGACGCCGCAGACCGACGGCAAGGTCGTCAGGATTACCGTGCCCGAGCTGAACGAGGAGCGCCGCAAAGAGATCGTCAAGGTGGCCAAGACGCAGGCCGAGGCGCAGAAGGTCGCGATGCGCAACGTCCGCCGCGACGCCAACGACGAGGCGAAGAAGCTCGAGAAGGACAAGAAGATTTCGGAAGACGATCTCAAGTCGGCGCTGGAGAAGATCCAGAAGCTGACCGACGAAGGGATCGCGAAAATCGACGCCGAGCTCAAGGCCAAAGAGGCCGAAGTGATGGCGGTCTGAAAAAACCGGAGGTGACGAGATGGCAGAAGAAAACGTGTCGAACATCGCCGAGGGGGAGCCGCCGAAGGCCGATCCGCTCGCGAAGGAGGTCTCTCCGCGCGCGACTACGCTGCGGCTCAAGCCGGTGATCCGCAAACCGGTGGCGCCCGGCGCCGGGCTAAAACTGCCGACGCAGGTGGCGATGAAACCGGTCGCGCACGGCGACACCGCCGTGACCGGGTCGGCTCCGGACGCCGTCGAGCAGCTCAAGACCGTCACCCAGAAGCTCAAGGGCGTGACCCAGCAGATTCCCCAGCAGGCGATTCTGCACAAGACCGGCATCATCGGCGACGAGGCGATGACCGAGTCGCAGCGCAACGCGGCGAAGGCGAAGACGGTAAGGATTTCGCTTTCCGACGCGATAGGCGTCTCGCCGGTAAAGGAAGAGGCGGCGACTCCGATCAAGACGATCAGGATCAAGCGCCCTGCCGGCATCGCCCCCCATCCGCCGACCGCGGCCTTGCGTCCGCAGCCGCAGGCGGAAGATTCCGCCGCGGACGCTTCCAAGCCGGCGGAGGTTCCGCTGCCGCCGTCGGTTACGCAGCGTAAGACGATCAAGATTCAGCGTCCGGTCGCCGGCGTCAAGCCGGCCGGCAAGTTCAGCATCAAGAAGCCCGAAGAAGACGCCGGCGAAGTCGCCGACATTCCGGAGCTCCCGCCGGTTCCGACGCTCGCTCCGCAGGGAGGCGGCGAGAAGACGGTGAAGGATGTTCCCGCCGGGGTCGCGGTGGTGAGCATAATCGTGCAGGCCGCCGCCTGCGTCGCCATCGGTGCGCTTGCCTGGTTCCTCTATCAGGATACGCAGATAGCCCCGTTCTGATGAGGCGGTTCGCCGCCATCGCGCTCGCGACCGCATTCGAGCTTTTCAACGATTCGCTTTCGCTGCTTTTGACGACCGCCGCCCTGTCGCTGGCGGTCTTTTCGCCGGCCTTCCACTACCACCAGTTCGGCGAGGCGACGCGAATGGCCAGAGACGCCGGCCTTTCGGCGATGCTTTTCGGTTCGCTCGCGTTCGCCGTGTTCGGGACGGTGAGGACTTTCCGGCGTGAAATCGAATCGGGCACGGTCGCTGTCGCCCTGTCGCATCCGGTTTCGCGGCGCGTCTTTTTTCTCGCCAAATTCGCCGGCTGCTCGCTGGCTACGCTGGGTTTCGCGGCGATAGTCGGCGCGGCCGCCGCGACGAGCGTAACCGGCGCGGCGATCGGCGGGGCGATAGCCGAGGCCAACGGCGACATTGCGAAGATATGGGGGCCGAGCTACGCGATCGGCGTGGCGACGGTTTTCGTCCCCTATCCGGCCGGCGCGGCGCTCAACCGTTTCGCCGGGTTCAGATTCCAGCCGACCGCGTTCGCAGTCGCCGCGTTGCTTGCGTTCGGCGGCATGTGCTACCGGTTCGATGCAGCGCTCGTTTCGCGGCTGTTGCCGGCCGCGGCGCTGGTGGCGGCGC
>JAGDAE010000214.1 GCA_017959645.1 Kiritimatiellia bacterium | reverse complement strand
TACGCGAAGGTGGGGGTTCTCGGCATGCAGCGCAACGAGACGACGGCCGAGCCGATGCCCTATTACGCGAAAGTTCCGCCGGCGAAGGGGGACGAATTGGCTATCGTGATCGACCCGATGCTCGCGACCGGCGGCAGCGCGTGCGACGCGTTCGCGCAGCTCAAGAAGCTTGGCTACCGGCGCGTCGTGTTCCTCAATCTGATCGCCGCTCCCGAAGGCATCGCGAAAGTCGAATCGGAGCATCCCGACGTCCCGGTCTTTACCGCCGCGAAAGACGAGCGGCTGAACGGCGACTACTACATAGTCCCCGGCCTCGGCGATGCCGGCGACAGGATTTTCGGAACGCTGTGACGCCATCGGGGTACATCGGAGCGGGTTCGCCGGCATGACGTTTGCGACGACAAAATTCAGGGCGTTTCTTCCGGCCGCCACTTTTGCGATGGCGGCGGAGTTCCTGATGGGGCTTTCCGATTCGGTCATCTGCGGACATGTACTCGGCGAGACCGGTCTCGCGGCGACGAATCTGATGCAGGGAGTGTTCGAGATCGTCACGTTCGCCGGGATGATGACGGCGATCGGTTCCAGCGTCCTGTTCGCGACCGAGGTCGGCGCGCTGCACGTGCGCCGCGCGCGAGGATACTTCACGCTCGGCTTTTCCGCGTCTGTCGCCGCCGGTCTGCTGGTGTCGGCCGTGCTGGCCGCCGTGCGCCTGCCGGTTATCGGGGCTTTCGGCGCTTCGCCGGAGGTGTCGGCGATGGCTTCGTCCTACTGGCTGTGGTTCCTTCCGGCGGCGGCGCTGCAGCCGGTCGCGTTTTTCCTCGGCACGATGTGCTATACCGACGGCGACGCGCGGCTGTCGTTCCTCTCATATCTCGTGCAGCTTGGCATGAATTGTCTGTTGTCCGTGCCGCTGACGATGTGGTTCGGCGCCGCCGGCTGCGCCGCTGGCACGGGAATCGGATCGTTTGCGGCGATTGCCGTATTGCTGTTCCATTTCAGAAAAACCGGCTGCATGCTTGGATTCTCGGGGCATTTCATACTCCCGGACCTTCTGCGCATCTCCCGCCTGTCGCTTGGCGACGCCGGAAAGAATCTCGGCAAGGCGACGCTGATGTTCGCGCTCAACTCCTATGTGATCTCCCGGTTCGGTTCGGATGCGCTGCCGGTTCTCGCCGTGGTTCTGATGACCATCGGAATCTCGGAGGTTTTCGACGGCGTAGCCAATGCCGCCCAGCCGCTCGCGAGCGTCTACATCGGCGAGCGCAACGCGTTTCTGACCAAGCGGGTGATGCGCGCGGCGCTGGCGGCGGCGCTGATCGAGGGCGGCGGCGCGATGCTGCTGCTGCTGGCGTTTCCGGGGCTTATGATCGCTTTGGCCGGCATCGAGATCCCCGCAACGGCCGCCGAGGCCGCTGTCGCCGTGCGACTGTCGTCCATCGCGCTGCCGGCTCTCGCGCTCGTGCTGCTGTTCAACTCCTATTACGTCTTCATACGGCGAGAGGGGCTCGCGATAGCGTTGACTTTCGCCGCCGTTCTCGTCGCGCCGCTTGCGCTTTTCCCCGTCGGCGGGGCTCTTGGGGGCGCGAGGGGCGTATGGATGGCGCTCGGCCTCGCGCCGCTCGCCGCGCTCGCCGTTTTCGCTCTGTACGAGCTGGTCCGCTGGGGACTGTCGCGATTCCCGTTCCTCATTCCGGCTGACCGCGAGGCCGCCATCCGCGTTTTCGATCTCGAGCTCGATCCGGTCGGGATATGCGCGACCTCGGCGGCCGTCGGCGAGCATCTCAGGCAGAAAGGGATCGACGCCGGCCGCGCGTCGAAGGCGTCGCTGCTCGTGGAGGAGGCGCTAATGGTGGTTCGCGACCGCAACGCCGGCAGGCGCATCCGCGCCGAGGTCACGGTAGATCTCAACGGCGGTCTCGCGCTCGTGATCCGCGACGACGGCGAGATATTCGACATTACGGACGCGGATGCCCGCGTCTCGTCGCTCCGCGCCTATCTCGTATCCAATCTGATGACCGCGCTTCCAAACCGGCGCAATCTCACCACGACGGGTTTTAACAGAAACGTCTTCAAGTTATGAGGTTTTTCGTTCTTCTGGCGCTTGTCGCCGCTGCTGGCTGCGGACGCGATCCGCTGCGCGGGACCGATCCGCGCATCGCGGACGCGTCGCGCCCGCTCGTTATGTTGACGTTCGCGTCGATTCCGCCATTCTCCTACAGGGACGAAACCGGCGCGATTGTCGGCAGCGATGTCGACCTTGCCCGGAAGATCGCCGGCAGAATGGGGCGCGAGCTTGTTGTCGAGGGCGTCAGTTTCACCGAAATTCTGCCGCGGCTGAAGGCGGGCACGGCCGATATGGGCATTGCGGCCATCGCAATAACCGATGCACGCAGACGCGACGTGGATTTCTCCGAACCGTACGACGAGAGCGGAGGGTGTTTTTTGTACAGGAAGGACGGGCGCAAGCCGCGCATGTCCCAGATTTCCACATGCCGTATCGCGGTCGAGTCGGACACGGTCGACGACCTTTATCTGTGTCGCCACGGATGCGATCCGGTGCGCTTCAAACACGTAAACGAGGCTATCGCGGCACTTGAACGGGGGGATGTTGACGCGGTGTTTTTCGATTCGCGGCAGTTGGAGACCAAGGCGCAATCGTCGGGCGGCACGTTGCTGACGACGGCGATCGAAACCAGATATCTCTATGCGGTGGCTGTCGACAAGCGCCGTGGCGACGTGCTCGAGGCGGCCAATGCCGTGATCGCCGAAGGGGATGCGAAATGACCGAGCGGCGCAGTCTGAATCTCAAGCTCGTCATGAGCGTGTTTGCGGCGTTTGCGCTTTCGCTGGCTTTCACGTGGCTGCTGCACGATCGCCTGTCGGAGCACGATGCCTATGCGCTCATAGACCGTACATTCGAGAATGTCGAGGACGAGATCATCGATTGCGTCAACGAACGGCTCGTGCGCCAGTGCATGGCGGTGAGGGAGCGGCTTTGCGAAGGCCATCCCGACGACACGGCTTCGTTGCAGGAGCTTGCGGACGAGATGCGCGTTACCGAGATCAGCGTCGCCGACAATACCGGCGAAATCGTTGCGTCGTCGGTGCCTGACTATCTCGCGCGCGATGGCAAGCCGGCTTTCAATTTCGTCACGGCGGGCGGCAAGGCCGAGGATATGATGTGCCTCGTCAACGGCCGCGAAACCGAATACTGCCAGCCGTTCCGGAGCAATACTGCGAACGGCGCGTGGCGCAAGTTTGTCGGCGTCTGGCTGCCGGCCGGCGGATTCGTGGAGATCGGATGCGACGGAGAGTCTCTGAGGGCGCTCTCCCGCGCGTCGATCGTCGACCTTTTCCGCAACTGGCGCGTCGGCGGAACGGGCGGAATCGTGGTGACTACGATGTCCGGACTGGTCATCTCTGACTACGAGGAGCCCAACCGCGAAGGTTCGCAGTGGACTGATCCCGACGGCACGTTCTACTGGAAGCGCAGGGAGATCGAGAGCTTTCCGGTCTACGTGATGATACCGAAATCCTCCGCGGCGGTCGAGCGAGACGTTCTGGTCGGAGCGACCGCCGCGCTGAACGGCGCGTCGCTGGTGTTCGTCGCACTGCTCGTCGGCTTCGTCATATCGTCGTTCGTGCGCCGGCAGATGGGCGAACAAGCCGCGAAGGAGCTGAAGACGGCGAAAGACATCCAGCTTTCGGCGTTGCCGAACGTGTTTCCTCCGTTTCCTGACGAGACGCGCTTCGATATCTGGGCGTCGATGGAGACGGCGAAGGAGGTAGGAGGCGACTTCTACGATTTCTGCTTCACGAGCGCAGATCGCGTACTCTTTCTCGTCGCCGACGTCAGCGGGAAGGGCGTTCCCGCGGCGATGTTCATGATGCGGGCGAAGACGCTGATAAAGAGCGCTGCGCAGACCGGCCGGCCGCTGGCGCAGGTGTTCGAGGAGGCGAACGAGGCGCTGAGCGACGGCAACGCATCCAATACGTTCGTCACCGTATGGGCCGGAGAACTCAACATCCGGACCGGGCTCGTATCCTACGTCAACGCCGGGCACAATCCTCCGGTAGTGCGGCTCGGCGGGAAATGCGAATACCTTAAAACGAAACCTTCGCTCGTTCTCGGGGCCATGTCCGGCATCGGCTATCGCGTCGGTGAAGTGCAGCTGGCTCCGGGCGATGCAATCTACCTGTACACGGACGGGATAACCGAGCAGCCGAACGCGTCAGGGGAACTTTACGGGGATGCGCGGCTGCTCGAGACCGTTTCCGCCTGCCGCGGACGCCGGGCGGAGCTGCTCGATGCGGTGCTTGCGGACGTGAGCCGCCATGCGGCCGGCGTCGAACAGGAAGACGACCGCACGCAACTCGTCATACGCTACCGCGGCGAGCCGGATTCCGTCGTCCGCGAATATGCGCCGACGATGGACGACCTCGCGAAGGCCTCCGCCGATCTCGCCGTCGCGCTCGGGTCCGTACCCGAGAAATTCCGCAATCAGCTGCTGGTCGCGGCCGACGAGATATTCGCGAATATCGTGAGGTACTCCGGCGCCACGCGCTGGTCGCTGTCTGTGGAGACGACGCGCCATCCGGACGGCGTACGCCTCGTGTTCGTCGACGATGGCAAGCCGTTCGACCCTCTCGCTCACCGCGACCCCGACACCACGCTCAGCGCCGCCGACCGCGAGATCGGAGGACTCGGAATCCTTATCGTCAAGAAAACGATGTCGCCAGTCACCTACAAGCGGCGGAATGGCCAAAACATACTCACAATGGGAAAAGACTATGGAAATTAACACGACAAGAGAAGGAAACACCCTGACGATCGCCGTCAGCGGACGCGTGGACACCGTGACCGCGCCAGAACTCGAGGCCGGACTCAAATTCGGCGATTCGAGCCGCGTCGTCATCGATCTTTCCAATGTGCCTTACATGAGCTCGGCCGGGCTCCGTCTTTTGCTCGCCGCGCACAAGACCATGCTGGCCAACGGCGGCAGAATGGAAGTCGCCAACGTGCAGAGCGCCGTCAGGGAGGTGCTTGACATAACCGGCTTCTCCGACATTCTCAATCTCGTCTGATCCGGCAGGGCGGCCGGCGGACGAAAGGACCGGACAAAATGAGCGACATCAAAGAGTCGATAAGCAAACTCGAAAGGGCGATTCTCGAAGACGGGAAGGTCGACCGCGCCGAGGCGGTTCTGCTTCTGGCGTACGCCAGGCAGCGCGCCGCCGAGAGCGCCGAGATGGCGGAGTTCGCGAAGTCTCTCGAGGGAGTCCTCGAAGACGGCGTCGTCACGCCGGAAGAATCCGTCAGAATCGGCGCCCATCTCAAGTGGCTCGCGCGCGAACTCGACGCGGCCCCGGCGATGCCCGACACCGGTTTTCTCGGAAAGCTCTTCCGGCTCGGCGCCAACCGCACGTCGGTGAAGACCGAGGTCGTCGCCGGCCTTACGACGTTCATGACGATGGCGTACATCCTCGCCGTCAACCCGAACATTCTCTCGATGGCCGGAATCCCGCGCGGAGGCGTGTTCCTGGCCACGGCGTCGGCCGCGGTCGTCGGCGCTTGTCATCGTCGGCTACATGATGCTCTCGTCGTGCGCGGATATCGACTGGCGCGACGCGGGCGAGGCGGTCCCGGCGTTTCTCGCGATAGCGGCGATGCCGTTCACGTATTCGATCTCCGACGGCATAATGGCCGGCGTGATTTCGTATACGGCGAT
>JAGDAE010000213.1 GCA_017959645.1 Kiritimatiellia bacterium | reverse complement strand
TTGATGATCTCGCGCATCTTCGCCTCGCTCTTCTTCTTGAACGCCCCGTCGCCGACCGAAAGAACCTCGTCGAGAATCAATATCTCCGGCTTGACCAGCGAAGCGATCGCGAACGCGAGACGGGATTTCATCCCCGACGACAGTTGCTTGAACGGACGGTCCTCGAACTCTTCCAGCTCCGAAAAGCCGATGATGTGTGGATACGTCTCGTCCATGAACTCGCGCGTATACCCGAGCATAGCGCCGCGCAGATATGCGTTTTCCCTGACGGTCAGATCGCCGTCGAAACCGCTGGCCAGCTCCAGAAGCGCGGCGATCTTGCCGCGTCTGACGACTTTACCGCCGGTCGGTTCCATGATCCCCGAAACCACCTTCAGGAGCGTCGACTTTCCGGCGCCGTTAGCGCCGATTATCCCGAGCATGTCGCCTTCGCGCAGATCGAAGCTTATGTGCCGGTCGGCCCAGAATTCCTGCACGCGGTACTTGCCGGCAAGATGACGCACAATCCATTCCTTCAGCCCGATGTACTTGAAATCGCCGACCATGTACCTTATCGACACGTCCCGGCACGACAATATGGGTTTTCCGTCAGACATAATACAGAAATCTCGTATTGTACCGTTTGTACATGAACGAGCCGATCAGAATCGCGGCGGCGGCGAAACCAATGAGAGTCAAGTGGGTGGCAACGGACGGAACCGCGCCCGAAAGCACGATCTCGCGCACGTAGGCGATATGCCGGTAAACCGGATTCACGGCAAAAACCGCCTGCGCTCTGGCCGACAGTCTGTCGACCGGATAGAATATCGCAGACCCATACATCAAAAGCTGCAGCGCGACCGCCCAGAGATAGTCCATGTCCCGGAAGAACACGTGCAGCGCCGACAGCACCATGCCGACGCCGATATTGAAAAGAAGCAACGTAACGACCGGGTAGACGAGCAACGCGAACCTCCAGGTGAAATCTACGCGGTCGATGGCGCAGAAAACGAAAAACACCACGAGCGTAAGAGCGAAATTGAGCAAAGTCTGCACGTTTCTCGAGAGCAAAAACAGATATTTCGGGATGTTCACTTTCGTGAAGATTCCCGAATTGCCCACCAATGAGCGCATTCCGCCGTTGCTCGACTCCGAGAACCACTGGAACACCAGCAAACCGCAGAAAAGATAAGTCGTGTAGTGCGGGGTAGTCCTTCCGAAGAAGTTTTCGAATATCAGTTTCATCACCAGCAGCATCAAAAGCGGGGAAAGCACGCTCCAGCCCATGCCCAGCATGGTGCCCTTGTACTTCTTTTTGAAGTCGCGCTTTACCAGCTCCTCGAAAAGGAATCTGTGCCTCTTTAATCCTTCGAACATATGGCCGTATTATATCATATTTTCCGTCTGCCGTGTTGCCGTCGGGCTTCCGCGGTTTGCCCGCGTATCCCCTTCTCAAGTGCGAATGCTGCGCGCCAGAGTGACGCACCACACCCTGTCCGCGCCGGCCGCTTTCAGCGTCTTGGCGCATTCGGACAGCGTCGAACCGGTGGTCATTATGTCGTCTACCACCAGCAGCGTCCTCCCTCGCAACAGTTCGGGGCGCACAGCCTTGAACGTGCCGACAATATTCTCGCGGCGCTCCTCCTCGTTCAATCCTCCCTGGCGGAGCGGACTGTTCCTGCGCCGCAGCGCGGACGGCTCGAAGCGCCGCCCGATGCGCTTCGCCAGCCCCTCCGCCAAAAAATCGCACTGGTTGTATCCGCGAACGAGCCGGCGCAGAAAAGTCGCCGGCACCGGCAGCACCGCGTCCACCGCCGGAATGTCGAATCTCGCCATTGCCGCCGCCTCGAGAAGGTCGACAAAATCGGGCACAGTCCAGATATGGCGGTTGAACTTGAAATCGAGAATCATCCTGCGCGCCGTGCCGTCGAACTCCAGAGCGCTGCACGCCCGGTCGAACGCCGGAGCGTGCCGTCCGCGGCAGTCGTCGCACAGAAATTCCTCGCGCTGGCCGGCGATCGCCCTTCCGCATATCCTGCAGCAGCCGGTCTGGCCGATCACCGGCAGCCGCATCAGACAGTGCGAACAGATCATGCGGTCCGGCCGGTCCACCGGTCCGTCGCACGCTTCGCAGAGGCGCGGCCAGAGCAGATCGGACAGAAAACCCGGGTTCATGACTCTGTCGCCGGTGCAACGCCGGAGACGTCGAACTCGACGTGATCGCCGCCGTATTCCGAAATCCTCGCCGAAAACAGAATATCCGCACCGGAAGCTAACCGGCCGATTTCGTCCAGTTTCTCCCCCTGCCCCCACCATACGGCGCGCACGCCGTCCACCGTAAAACACAGATGCCTGTCGCCCATGCGCCGCAGGTCGCAGAGTTTTTTTCCGCGCATCATGAAAACCGGCTCGGGGTTCCCCACTCCGAACGGTTCGAGCAGCCGGAAAGAGCCGACCGTCTCGATGTCGAGCTCTTCGGCGGCGACTTCGAGATCGTATTCCGGCGCCGACGGCCCGGCCGCCGCGCGCTGGAGTCCGCACGCCTCCGCAAAAAGCCGCCGGAATTCGTCTAGACGGCCGGCCTTCACCGAAAACCCACCGGCCGCAGCGTGTCCGCCGAAACGCTCCAACGCGGACGACGCATGCGCGAACGCCTTCGGCAGATTGTACCCCTCGGGAGCTCTCGCCGAGCCCCTGCCGTCCACGACGATGCACACCGGAACGCCGGTGGCTTCGAGAATCTTCGAGGCCACTATTCCGGCGACGCCGGGATTGCCGTCCTCCAGCTCGATGACCTGCGCGAGCGCGCCGGCGGAGATCTTCGCCGCCGCCGCATCGACCATGGCCTTTTCCGCGGTCTTGCGCTCGGTGTTCAGCCGGTCGACGGCGCAGGCGCGCTCGCGCGCCTTTTCGCGATCGTCGCACAGCACCAGCTCCAGCGCCTCGGTCGCGCTCGCCATTCTGCCGGCGGCGTTGAGACGCGGCCCCAGCAGGAACGCGTAGTCGCGCGCGCACATCTTTTTCGCGCCGGTGCGCGCCGCTCGCTGGTGCAGTTCGCGAAGACCGGCCGGCGCGAACCTGCCGAAATACTTGAGCGATTCGGATACGATTATCCGGTTCTGCCCCACAAGCGGCATTATGTCGGTCACGGTTGCGAGCCCGGCGAGAACCAGCGGCGCGCCGCCGAGGCTGCCGCCGGAGTACATTCCGCGCGCCCTGGCCTCGTTCGCCAGCGCACAGGCGAAAAAGAACGCGACACCCGCTCCGCAAAGCGGTTCGAGCGACGGCGGCGCCGCGACTTTCGGGTTCACGACCGTGCACCCTGGCAGCGTCGCTCCGGGCAGATGGTGGTCGGTGACGATGACGTGTATGCCGCGCGCCACGAGCGCGGCCACTTCGTCGACCGCGTTGACGCCGTTGTCCACCGTTATCGCCAACGCGACGCCGGGATGTTCGCGCAGCATGCGAGCGACCGATTTCGCGTTCATCCCGTAGCCCTCGGCCGCGCGGTCGGGAACGAACGCGGACGCGTCGGCGCCGAGCGCCGACAGCGTCTTTACGAGAATCGCACTCGCGCATACGCCGTCGCAGTCGTAGTCGCCGAAGACCACGATCTTGCGGCCAGACGCCAGAAACGGAATCGTCTCGTCGACCGCCGCGGAAATCCCCGGCAGGTCGCCGGGGCGTGCAAGACGTGAAAGCGACGGATCGAGAAATTCGTCCAGCGCCGCCTCGCCGGCGATTCCGCGTCTCGCGAGTATCCGCCTCGTCAAAGGCGGAAGCCGTATCACCCCTTGACCTCGCGGCACCAGCCGTGCCTGTCGGCCACGGTGCCGTACTGTATGCCCTGGACCCTGTCGTAGAGTTTTTGGAGCACCGGATGCACAGTATCCGGATCGGAGATCCTGATCACGTCCTTGCCTCTCGTGATCTCCCAGACCGGCGTAATCACGACGGCGGTGCCGAGCGCCGCGACCGCCTGGAATTTCTTTATCTCCGCGTAAGGGACCGGACGGCACTCGACTTTGATGCCGAGATCCTTCGCGCACTGCTTGAGCGACATATTGGTAACCGACGGCAGCACCGAATGGCTGTCGGGGGTGACGTACGCGCCGGACTTGGAGATTCCCGCGAAGTTGGAAGTGGCGAACTCCTCGACGAACTTGTGGCTCTTGGCGTCGAGATAGAGCTCGACCGGCCAGCCCTCCTTCTTCGCCTTTTCGTGGGCGAACAGCGACGCGGCGTAGTTGCCGCCGACTTTTACGTCTCCCATTCCGTTCGGGGCGGCGCGGTCCCATTCGTCGAAGATCACCGCGCGCACCGGCTTGAGCCCGCCCTTGTAGTACGCGCCGACGGGCATCACCATGATCATGAACGTGTACTCGCTCGCCGGAGCGACGCCGATCTGCGGCCCGGTGCCGACGAGAAGCGGCCGCAGATACATCGATCCGCCCGTCCCGTACGGAGGAACGTACTCGGCGTTTTTGCGGACGATTCTGTCGCACGCGTCGAGGAACATCTCGACCGGGACCGGCGGCATGCAGGTGCGCTGCGCCGTGCGGTACATGCGCTTGGCGTTTTCGTCGGGACGGAAAATCACGATCTTTCCGCTCTTCTGGCGAAACGCTTTGATCCCCTCGAAGCATTCCTGGCCGTAGTGCAGACACGCCGCACCGATGTGCATGTTGATCCACGGCTCCTTAACGAACTTCGGGGCCGACCACTTCCCGTTCTTCCACGTATAGCGGATGTGGCAGTTGACGTCGGAGAACCCGAACCCGAGCTTCTCCCACGCGATTCCTTTCTTTGGCGCTTTCATTGGCAGTCCTTTCCTTATTAAATCGTTCCGAACCGGAATTCGGTCTTCGAGCGGTACGTCTTGCCGGCTTTGACGATCGTCGTCGGCCACTCGGGGCGATTGGGCGAATCCGGCGCGTGCTGGGTCTCGAGTGCTATGCCGCACCTGAACCCGAGATGCTCGCCGCCCTTCGCCTTCTGGTCGTACGTGGACCAGTTCGACGTGTAGACCTGCAGACACGGCTCGTCGGTCCACACCTCGAGCGCGCGTCCGTTGCCGGCGTATTCGAGCCGAGCCGCGAACCGGAAGCCCTCTCCGTCCACGATCCAGTTGTGGTCGTAGCCCTTGCCGGTCTCGAGTTGCGGATCCGGCTCGTTGATGCGTTCGCCGATGCGCATGCCGTTTCTGAAATCGAACGGAGTGCCGGCGACGTCGGCGATTTCGCCGGTCGGTATCTGACCCGGGTCGGTCGGCGTGAACTTCGATGCGGCAATCTTGAGGACGTGGTCTTCGATCGAGCCGCCCGCCTCGCCCTTGAAATTGAAATACACGTGCTGGGTCATGTTGATCGGCGTGTCTTTGTCGGGAACCGCCTCGTACTCGACCCGCCACACGTTGCCGGCCGTCAGCGTGTACGTCACCTTGGCCTCGACCCTGCCGGGGAATCCCTCGTCCATGTCGGGCGAGACGTGGCGGAAGACGATTCCTACGTCGCTCCCGTCGATGAACGGCTCGGCGTCCCAGACGTACGCGTCCCAGCCGCGCTTGCCGCCGTGCAGATTGCATCCAATCCCGGACGGGAAATTGTTGAGCGCCAGCCGGTATTCGACGCCGTTCAGCGCGAACCTCCCGTCTTTGATGCGGTTGCCGTACCGCCCGATTATGCAACCCCAGTACGGGTCGCCCTCGTCCCAGCCGGCGGGCGAATCGAAGCCGACGACGATATCCTTCATCGCGCCGGATGCGTCGGGCGCGAAGAGCCGCACGATCTTGCCGCCGTAGTCGCTCGCCTCCAGCACCACGCCGCCGGCGCCGGCGAGAATGTACTTGCTCGCCTTCTCGCCGTACTTGGTCGTGCCAAAACCGGTCTTCTCGAATGACGGGACTTTCATTGTTTTGCCTATCCTTCCGTTTCGGGTAATTGTATCATATTCCGCACCCGGAAATCAATGCCCGGTCAGTCGAGTTCGACCACGGCGAACGAATTGGGCTTGAGCTCCAGAACGAGCGCGCCGTCCCTGACCGGGAATTCGGCCTCGCCGTAGGAATAGCCGTCGTCCACCAGCTTCGCCGTGCCGTCGGCGAACCTGCGGCCCGCGACCGACAGAACGACCTCGTGGCTGTAGAAGAAGTTGTCGTCGGGCGTGAAGCGCGAGACGATGATGCGAATCTTCCCGTCCGGACCTTTCGCGGCCGCGGCGCAGATTCCGGCGTCGTCGCCCGAGGTCGCGGTCGCTATCCGCGTGCCGCACTCGGCGAGACGGCGCCAAGCGTAGAACGCCCAGTAGGGTTTGCACGGCGTCGCCTTCAGCGGATCGAACGCGCCGTTGAACGCGGAGTCGGACCTCATATCGTAGTACATCAGCTTGTCGATCGGCGCCGCCTGGCAGTTTATCATCGTCGACATTACAAGCGCCGCCCCCTTCATGCCATGGATCTCGCCGACCGAACGCTGGAAGCCCGCAGCCCAGTCAGTCACGAAATTCCACTCGTTGCAGATCGACTCGGTCTCGGCGAATCCCGCCTCGTCGAGAACCCGGCGGTAGAATGCGCCGCGGTTCGCGAGCTGGTCCGGCCCCGTCACGTAGCCGTGCCACGAGAAGAAGTCGAGCGGAACCGAATTGTCGCGGCAGAAGCCTATGAAGTCCCTTCCCCAATCCTCGCGGTAGGCGACGGCCGGGCCGCCGATCTTCAGCGCGGGGAACGCCGCCTTCAGATGGCCGGCCGCGACGCGGTAGAAATCGAAGAATTCCGCCTTCGTCCCGCCCCAGCAGCGCTTGTTTTTCGAATCGTCCTCGTCGAGATCGGGTTCGTTCCATATCTCCCAGTATTCGATCCCCCACTCGAATCCATCTGCCCATCCCTCGTTGTAGTGGCGTATCACATGTTCGCATATCCTCGCCCACTTGCCGTAGTCGGACGGCCTGAGAGTACCGTATTTTTTCGGCCAGTGTTCGATCGTCTGGCCGAGGCGAAAGAATATCTTCGCCCCCGACGTGCGCCAGTGCCCGAACAGCCAGTCGGTGAGCGCGAAATCGTAGTTCGACGGATCGTTCTCGTCCGCGCCGAAATCGGGGAACATCGAAGTGATGTCGCCGACGTGCGCGCTGCCGGCCTCGAACATGCTCGCCGCGTCGTGCGTGCGGATGAACGGAACCTTGAGCGCCGAAAACGCGCGCCAGTTGCCGCGCTTCTGGTCGCCCATCTGGCTGCCCGGCGGTTCGGCGTCGTTGACGCCGTTCATCGGCTTTACCGGTCCTATCTCCGCCGACGGGTCGACGCTTACCGATGCGTACCCGGGCACGATTTCCACGATTGAGTTGATGTTGCCTGCGGTTTCTCCGGCGAACGCCTGCACGGCGGCGAAAACCGCCAGCGCGACCGCGAATCCGATGTTGTTTTTCATGTTTGCTCCGTTGCTTGTGTTGAAATTCAGTTTTGCCTGACCGGCGTCACACGCGCCCGGCGGCGATCTTTTCGACCAGCGCCGCACAACCCTCGACGATGTCGTCGTAGGTGGCATCGAAATTCCCTGTATACCACGGGTCGGCGATATCTTTGGTCTTCTCTGCAAATTCGGGCAGCTTGTGCACCTTGGGCAGATCTTCGGGGTAGACCAGCCGCCGCAGATCGGCGATGTTGTACGAATCCATGCCGACGATGAGATCGTATTCGCGCGCCTTCGCCGGCGTCAAAAGCCACGCCGCGCGCCGGGAGAACGGAATTCCGTTTTCGACGAGCTTAGCTCTCGTCCCGCGATGGATGTCGCTGCCGATTTCGTCCGTATGCAAGGCGGCCGACTCGACGGCGACGCCGTCCAGTCCCGCCTCGCCCGCCAGCTTCTTCATCACGAATTCGGCCATCGGACTGCGACAGATGTTCCCGTGGCAGACAAACAATATTTTCACCGCTTTCTTTGCCATAATGTGTTATCCGACGCCGGTGATTTTACCAAATTGCGCACGAAACCGCAACGGCGGCGCCGGAAAAGTTCCCATTCCCTTGCGCCGAAGCGCATGAGACGCGAAGCCATGCACTTGGACAATGCCCGAGAATTTCACTCGAAATCTACAGTTGCCGTCCGGAAGCTGCAGCGTTATGGCCGAGGGCGTGCGGCGGACGTGGTAGCGCCAGGCGTCCCGCAGGCTGAGAACGCAGAGAACCGCGAGCGAAATCGACAGCAGCGATTCCGGCAGCGCCCGCACGACGGAAAGAAAACCGAAGCCCATCGCCATGTAGGTGAGGTACGACCCGATGCAGAACGCGGTTCCGCCAATAAGCCGCGCGCGGCGGCGAC
>JAGDAE010000212.1 GCA_017959645.1 Kiritimatiellia bacterium | reverse complement strand
GGCCTCCGCAAGCCAGCCCTTGAGATCGGAATCCGAAAACACCCATCCATTTTCGGTCGTCAGCGCCATGTTCAGCGCGAAAAGCGCCGAAAACGCCGGAGCCGCGCGGGTCTCGTCCGTCATCATGTCGAGAATATGTATCCTCCCGCCCTTTTTGAGCGCGCGGTTCGCGCGTTTAAGGATATCGACGATCTGTTCCGGCGATTCCTGATGCAGCGCGCCGAAGATCGTGACCGCGTCGTACGCCTCCGGCTCGTATTCGTCGCGGTGATAGTCGCCAGAGCGGCAGTCGATACGATCGCCGAAACCGGCATCGGCGACATACCGCTTCGCCTCTGCGGAAATCGCCGGCAGATCCACCGTGACGACGCTCGCGGAAGGATTCGCCCCGCAAATCAAGATCGCGTATGCAGCCGGACCGCCGGCGAGATCGAGAACCCTTCCGCGCATTTCGCCGAGCATCGGCACGATTCCCCTGCCGATCCCGATCGCCCTTCCGTACATCGCCGCCGCAAACGCTCTGGTGCGGACAGGATCGTCGCCGAGATGGAGTCCGGGTTTCTCAACCGGCTTGCCGCTTCTGGCGAATTCTGCGAGTCTACCCCATGCCGGATACACGTCGCGGTTGTAGCGTATCGCGCCGGTCAGATCGGCCGCGCCACCCGGCACCAGAGCCGCGCGCGACGCCGGCGTATTGGAATATTCCCCGTCGCGCTTTTCGAGAAGTCCGAGCGCGACGCATGCGTCGGCCAGAAGCCGCATCCCTCTCTGCGAAGCGTCGAAGTCGCCCGCTTCGACCTTTTCGAACACTCCGCAATCGATCGCGGCGAAAAGAACCGCGCTGCCATAATATGCGCTCGCGAGACCGACTATATCCTGCACGCTTTTCATTTGAAAACCTCCTTCATCAAGACCGAGCACTTTCCGCAATGCCGGCAATCGTTCGCGTCGGGGCAAGCGAGAACCTCCGGCCACAGGGGCGACGCCGAAAACGAAGCGTTGTCGAAGCTTTTCGGGAACCGGTGCGCCGGATCCATGAGATCGGCGAGGTTTCCGCAGTACGAATACGATGCGTACGCCTCGAGCACCTTCACCGGCTCCGGATGCCTCCTCGTCGCTATCTTCGCACAGTCCACAAAGCGCTCGTACGCCGGCAGATCTTCCGGGCGTATCCATGTGGCGCGCAGGAAATCCTCGTGGTTTCCGCGCCCGTAGTTGGTCGCGCACCGGAAAACCGAAAAGCCGAACTCTTCGCCGGCCTTTGACTGCGCGATGCGGTTGTGACCGTGCATATTGTCGTGGAACTGCTGGAACGGACACTGCCTGAGACAGCCGGAATTCACCTGCATGCCCATCTTCTTGCCGTGCGCGTCCGCCCACGAACGCGACTCTTCGAGGTACCGGATGTCGCGGTGGCGCTCGCGCGAAACGTAAAACGAATCAAACAGTTCGAGCATCGACTCGTAGCCGACCGTTCCATGCACGCGCATGTTCACGCTGAGCCTGATCTCCAGCGACGGATGCCGCTTTCGCAATATGGACATTATGAACGGCGAAGTCGTCGTGACGATATCGGGGAAAAGCCCGAGCGAATCCATTTCGGCGAGCGTTTCGACAACCATGCCTTCCAGCTCGCGCGAGATCGCCTTGTCGCCGTAGCACAGGCAGTTGAAGAGCGTATCCAGCTCGATGCCCCGGTCCCGCGCCTGCCGGAGATCCTCGACAAGCCGGCGCCGCGTCTGCGGCGTGTAGACGGGGTCGGGCCTGCAGGAAAGAACTCCCGGCCACGCGAAAAACGTCTCCTTTATCCGCGGCAGATATTCGGCGCACGCCGCACCGAAATCGCCGTTCTGGAAATATCCTACCGCCAGAGTTCTACGCATAGGCAACCTCGCACCTGCGGCCGTGGGTTCCCCTCACCACGCCGCGATTGAAGAAAAACAGCTCTTTGGGGTCGAATCCCGGCTTGTTGTGGATGTCGACATGGTTCGCATAGTCCGGAGCCTCGCGGCGATCGGTCCACCACTCGTATCC
>JAGDAE010000211.1 GCA_017959645.1 Kiritimatiellia bacterium | reverse complement strand
TCCATCGCCATGTCCCGCAATCTGGCGTTCACCCCGAGAAGCACCCGCTCGCGCATGCTTTCCGGCGCGCGCAACACCGCGTCCAGCGCACGCTCGCGGAATTCGTGCTCCTGGTCCTGGCGCTCGTCGAGAAACTCGAGATAATCCCCTACCGTGCCGCCCATGTCCAGATACTCCTTCATGTCCGCGCGCATCTTCAGCAGTATGCGCTTGAGCATCCTGTGCTCCGGCTTCTCGCCCTTGGCGAAGACGAGTTCCCTGCCGAGTTCGCCCTCGAGCGCGGCGATTTCGTCTTCCGTCAGATCCGGCGGTATGGCCACCCTCCCTGGCTGCGCGTAGGCGGCGAGCCGGCGGTCGAGCGCCGACGGCAGCACGTCTATCCAGCCGGAATACACCCCGGCGTCGATCGTCGCGCGATCACCCTCGAGCTGCCGCCTCCCGAGCGGAGTGTTCCCGGGCGACGCGACGAAATACGCCAGCGCGCCGGCGAGCGCCAGCGCCAGCGCGCCGCACGCTCCCCACAGCGCCGGCCACTTCCACGCCGGCGGATTCTCCCCTATCAGACGGTACGGACGTATCCCGAGCCGGCGCAGACGGGCGTAGGCATCCTCGCGGCTGCGCGCGCGGATCCGTCCCGACCTGTTCTCGTTGTCCTTGGTCTGGTAAAGATACTGGTACTCCACGGCAGGATATTATATCAAATTTTCCGCGTTTTTTCCCCTATGAAATCGGCGTCGGGGAGCGGACGGAAACGGCAGGCGCGCTACTTGACCGAAACCATCCCGATCGAACCGCGGCCGGAAGATTTTCCGTCTCCGTCGATATCGTCGAATTCGACTGCGTGGACCAATTCGGCCGGAACCGTACCGCGCGCCCTCAACCCCTCGATCGTCACCTTTCCGACCGAGCAGCTCGCGTACGGATCGAAGATTTCCCCTATGGCCTTGCCTTCCGCGTCCCGCCAGAGCGCCGATTTGGGTCCGACCGTCGCGAGGTGGGAAAGCGGCCATTCGTCGGCGTGGAAGACGATGTCGATGTTTTTGAAGTTGACGTCGGCAAGGTCGGCCCCGAACTCGAACGCTCCGAAATGCCCTCGATCCGGATCGTGCGAGACGTATTCGCCGAGCTTGTCGATCGGTCCTGCGAGATCGATCTCGATATCCTCGAAATGAAGATCGCCGCCCGTGCCGACGCCCGACCACTCCGGATCGGAACCGAACAGATACGGCGCCGTCTGCAGATACATCTTGAACGCCATGATCCCCCTTACGCGGCGGAAGATCGCCGAGGTTATCGAACAGTCGACGACCGAGCCGTCCGCATATCGGAACTTGCACGGCAGCAGCCTTATCGCCGGGTACCCCTCGCCGTTTTCGAGTTTCAGCTCTAGATCTTCGCAGAGAATGTATTCCTGCGGACCGAAATTGACCGACGAATCCAGCCAGTCGTAGGCGTTGAGCGCGACCAGATCGTCCCCGACCTTGCCGCTTATGCATTTCGCGTGGACCCTCGAGAGGTTCCCGTTGAGATGCAGCCCGTCGGCGAAGCATCCGTCGAAGCTGACGTTTTCGAAAAGATATCCGTCGCCGTCCCCGCATTGGACCGCGAATCCCGAGCAGCTGGCGAAGCATGCGTCCCTGACCGACACCAGATCGGCGTTGCCGAGATAGAACAGCGTCGAGACGCCGTAGAACGCACCCTTTTCGCGCGGCCGATCGTCGAATCTTCCGCTTTTTCCGTATCCGGCGCGGGCGGTGCGCCAGTCCTTCCACGTGCCTCCGGCGATTGCGATGTTGCGGTCGCGTCCGGCGCCGCCTGCCGGCGCGAGCGTGCCGTCGGCCGCCCCGGCGTTGCGCAGCAGCAGCGTATCGGTTCCTTCCTTCAGCGCGATGGTCGCACCGTAGGCCTCGATGCGACGATTCGAGCCGATGACGAGCGGCGCGTCGATGAAGTACGGCTCTTCCCGCGCCGGCACGACCACGATTTCGTGCTCGTCGAGCGCCTTCTGGAACGCGCGCGTCCATATCTCGCCGTCGCCGGACTTCTCCGCCAACTCCGCATACGCCGAAAGCTCGCAGCGGTCCGAGAGCGCCGCCTGCGCTGCGGCGATCGCGCGGTCGCTCGAAGCGATCTCCCGTTCGATCGCCTCGTATCCGCGCATGGAAACGCACCCTGCCAGAATCGCGCCGGACGCGGCGAATCCGGCCGCCATCGCTCGCGTCCGGCTATTCAATCACGCAAACGTCTTCGGGCGCTTCGATCTTGACGTCGAGCGAGCCGTCCGGCTTCTTGTTGACGCGAACTTTCACGCTGCGGCCCTTCGGCAGCGCCAGCGCGCCCTCTGCCCATTCGAGATCGCCGAGAAACGGCTTCACCTCGACCGTCCTGCAGCCGACATCGAGCGGGCGGATTCCGAGCACGAGGTTGATCGGCCACGCGGCCGGCCCCGCGCTC
>JAGDAE010000021.1 GCA_017959645.1 Kiritimatiellia bacterium | reverse complement strand
CCCTCCCGGCGTTCCGCCCCAGGCCGCGAAAAGTCCGTACTCGGCCGTATCCTCGCCGGGGTCGCCCAGCTCGAGCGTCACGGTTACCGCGCCCGCGGTTATGTTGGTCGCCACGACCGATATCGTGCGCCCGGAGCCGTACGTCTCGGGCGGCTCGGGCGCGGTCGTGAACGAAATCGTCTCGAGCGCCGCGCTTTCGCCGGATGCGTTTTTCGCGTAGACGCGCGCGTAGTACGTGGTTTCCGGTTCGAGTCCGGCGATGACGGCATCGACCGAATCTTCGGCGAGGCCCTCGGCCAGAAGACGCGTCTTCGTCAGCGCCTGCGCCGAAACCCCGTAGTCCGCGTAGAGGTCGCACCGGTTGGCGCCGGAGCCGAACGAAACGACGCCTACGGGAATCGACACCTTGCGCGAAAACGTCTCGACCCTGCCCGCGTATTCGATTACCGGAACCTGCGAATCCACTATCGTCCCCGAATGCGAGACCGTCTCCACCATGCCGTCCCCGTTGGACGCGAAACGCATCTCGTCGATATCGCGGTTGGTGGCGATCTCGTCGGCGCCGAGCGCGCGCGAATAGACGCGTATCGCGTGTATGTCGCCCTCGAACCCGCGGTCGGCCGAAGCGAACGCCGCGCCGATGTTGAACGTCGCCTCCCCCAGCGGAAGCGGCATCTGCGCGACGACCGAGGCGAACAGCGCGCCGTTGGTATACACGCTCGACGAAGTCGGAGTCACCACGTAGGCGATATGCATCGCCACCCCTTCGCCTACGGCCGAAAACGGCAGATCGATCGATCCGACGCCGCCTTCCTGGCTTTTGCATACACAGAAGTTTATGCTGTTGCCGGCCCCTCTGCCGATCTGCCCGAACACCACGCCGTTGCAGCCGGGCGTCCAGTGCGCGCCCATGATCCCCGCCGCGCTCGAACGCTCCGTCGTCCACCCCTTGCCGGGCGTCACGTACGCCTCCCACGTCGAATTGTCGCCGATCCCCTGCCACCACGACGCGGCGTTCGCGAGCTGGAAGTACGAATTCTGCGAAACCGAACGGAAGGCGTTTTCGGTGAATTGCGCCTCTCCGCCGAGGCTGTAGCCGACCGTAATTCCCGGGTCGGCGAGGTTCGCCCACGTCGCGGAGGCGTCGCTGTGCGAACCGGAACCCGCGTTGTCGATTCCGTCCCATTGCGCATAGAGCCCGTCCGCCTCGTAGTCGCCGCTGCCGGCCTGCCTGCGCGTGAAGAGAAAGAATCTCAGCGCCGAATACGAGCTTCCGAATCCCTCGGGAATGGCGGCGACATAGGAACTGTCCGACTCCGCGATATCCGCCAGCTTCTCCGTATGGTCCCAACCGTTGGTCGTCGCGCCGCCGGGTGCGGCGCCGTAGGATATGTAGAGCCCGCCAGACCCGAACCCGTCCGCGTCGCCGAACGAAAGCGACACGGTGCCGTTCGGGAAATCGGTCGATTCCACTGAGATGTCGCGTCCGCATGCCGCCGCCGAAACGACAGCCGCCGAAACGCATAACGCAATTGTCTTCATTGCCGTTCGTCCTTTCTTTATTTCGCCTTATATGATACTATTTTTGCGCCGATCGGTCAACCGATGGCGCGGCGGACGAAGCGATTCACACGAGCCTTTCGCACGCCCTTCCCGCAAGCCGTCTGCCGAGGGCGCGGGCGGCGGCGAGGTCGGCCGGGAAATGCGCGTCGCGCCAGGCGCGCTTCTCTTCCTCCGTGAATAGCGTCATGTCGTAGCGAGAATAGTCCGCGAACTGATATGTGTTGCAGACGTACAGCGTCTCGCTCGCGCCGAAAATAGTCCGAAGAGCGTCCGTGTTCGCTTCGAGAATCGCCGGATAGCCGATCTTCTCCATCATCTCTTTCGGACAGTTCATCGTGAAGATGTTGGCCGTCTCGACCACCTTGTCCCGGACGACGCACGGCTTGCCGTCCTCGTAGCGGTAGCTGTAGACGGGAAACGCCAGCCGCTCGAAAAACGCACGGTAGACGCCGGTCGGATACGAAAAGTAGACCGGCGAACCGAGAACGAGCACATCCGCCTGCCGCGAGCGCTCCAGCACCGGACGCAGCCCGTCGCGGAGCGCGCACACGCCGTTGGTCGTCGCGTTTTTGAGTTTGCAGGCGAAACAGCTCTTGCAGCCGGCGAACGGAAAATCGTAGAGGTTCACGATCTCCGTCTCCGCCCCCGCCTCGCGCGCACCCTCCGCCGCCGCCTCGAGCATCTTTGCCGTGTTCCGGTTCTTCCTCGGGCTGCCGTTGAAAAACATCGCGAATGGCTTGCCGTCTTTCATTTTCTCTTCTCCTTTGATATTGTTCAGATTTTCCGTTGCCGTCTGCTACCGGTAGTTTCTGATCCTGACGTCGATGCCGCCGCCGGATAGCAGTTGGGCGACGCGTTCCACCGGGGTGTCGGAATAGTGGTAGGGGAACAAAACCTTCGGCTTTATCGTCCTCGCCGCCTTCGCGAGTTGCTCTGGCGTCATCGTATACGGCTGGTTGCACGGCAGAAACGCGATGTCGATATCCTTGATTCCGGCCATCTCGGGTATGTCCTCGGTGTCCCCGGCGATATAGATGCGCAATCCGTCCAGCGCAAGGACGTACCCGTTGTCGCGTCCTTTCGGATGGAACTTCTCCCGCCCGTCCGTCGTGTTGTACGCCGGAACCGCGTCGATGACGACGCCATCCGCGATCGCGCGGCTCTCGCCGTTCGTCATGGCCACGCCGGAGCCGAGCATTTTGCGCACGGACGGATTGACGATCGTCTGCGTACCGTCCTTCGAGAGCGCGGCGATGGCGTCACGGTCGAAGTGGTCGAAATGCTCGTGCGTGACGAGCACGACGTCGGCCTTCGGAAACTTCGAATAGTCGGTCTCCGGACTATACTTCGCGACCGGATCGACCTGTATCTCCAGTCCGTCATACTGTATCCGCATGCTCGCATGCTTGATCGGGGTTATGACGACGGTCTTCCCGCTCTTGGTCTTGAAGGCATCCGTCTGGATGTCAGACGCGAAACCGGCGGCCGCGGCAAGCGAAATGGACATGATTATGGCTCCTCTCGTGCGTGTGT